>CAZCER010000498.1:0-4235 GCA_964497385.1 uncultured Armatimonadia bacterium
ACTGTCACGGTGCGGCCAGAGGATCGCGGTGTACGGCACTGCCGCGAGGCAGCCGATGCTGGCCGCGCCCAGTACTCGGCGCGGTGAAGGGCGGCGCCAGCTAAGGACCACCGTCACAGTGGTCGCCATCAAGAGAGCGGCAACCGCCTCGTACCACTCGCAGCGAAGAGATACCGCCAGCATCAAGCCGTCACAAGGCATGGCGAACTCCGTCACGGCCGGCCTGACCCGGCCTGTCCACTCGTCGCCACGGTCCGACGTGAGCAGCCGTCGCGTTCGGGCCGCTCCGGCGGACCCCATGTGGCCGCTCCGTTGGCCTTCCACGGAGCCGAGTCCTTCTCCCAGAGGGCGACGGCCGCTCTCTCCCCTGCCCTGCCCCGCGCCTCCGCACCCTACAGCCCCGACATCGCGATGTCGTGCAGGTCGGCCGGCTTGCGGATGTGCAGGACCCGCACGTGCTGGGCCTCCAGATACGCGCGGCCCGTGCGATAGTGCTCCGGGTTGTCGATCAGGACCACGGTGATGGAGTGGCCCCAGTATTTCAGCCGCGCGACGGACTGCATGAGGCTCTGTCCGAGCCGCGGGGTGATGACGATCAACGCGAGATCGGTCGGGAGGCGCTGGATCTCCTCCACGAGCATCTGCCGCAGCGTGAGTCCCTCGGAGAGTTCCAACCGGGCCAACGCGTCGAGAATCTCGCCGCTCTTCTCGGCGCCGCGCCCCGGGGTCACGAGCACTGGCCGCAAGCGGTCGCTCTTCTCGCGCTCGAAGGCCCTCTCGCGCGCCTCTTTGCGACTCACCGCCTCGTCCGAACCGGACTCGCGCTTCACGCGCTCCGCGGCGTCGACGCCGTTGGACATGAGCCCCACGGTCTCTTTGAGTTCGAGCACGTACGACGCGAGCGACGCGGCCGCTATGCAGGCGAGTTCGGCGCGGTCCTCATCGGACGCCGCACCGGCTCCGGGTTGCGGGGCCATGAGCGGCTCGTCATCCGGGGCCAGGAGTTCGGGAGGCGGCGGCTCGGCGGCCGGGTCATCCTCATCGGCCTCGTTGAACAGCTCCTCCGCGTTCGGCATGGGCTCATCCACCGCGGGGAGCATGTCGTCCGCGTAGTTGTACGTCGCCTCGCCGAACGGGTCGGTGTAGCCGCGGGCGGTCGCCGGCTGGTGCGCGGAGGCGGAACGCACCGACGCGGCGCCCGGCGCCGTCGCGTGGGCGCGCTCATAGGCCGAGCCGTGGAAGTCGAGGATGATCATCGAGCCGGCGAGCACCGTCGGCTCGTAGATGCGGCAGTGGAGTTCGCCGGTGCGCGCGGTGGTCTTCCAGTGAATGCGGTTCAGCGGATCGCCGACGCGGTACTCGCGGACGCCGGCCATGCGCGTGGGGTCCTCGTAGATCTGGCGGCGCACGCGGATCTCACCGATCGGGCGGTAGGTCGCGATGTCGTAGCGGAGGATCGGGACGGGGACAGGCCTCACGGTGACGTAGTGGGCCATGCGCGCGGTGCGGATCCGGCGGACGAAGCCGAAGAGGTCTCCGGACTCGAGCACCACCGGCCCGATCTGATGGTAGCCGCGCCGGGTGAAGCGGACGGAGTACTCGAGGACGCGCTTCGAGCGAGGAGGCATGGTGAGGAGCTTCACGTAGTCGCCTTTGGTCGGCAGGTTCCGAGGGAGCATGTCCTCAACGAGGAGCCAGAAGAGCGGAAAGGGCTTGCGGTTCTCGATCATCGAGCGGATGTGGAGGGAGTCTCCCAGTTCCGCGCGATCGTCCGGGATCCCGCGCACGCATTCGACGCCGTCAAGCGAGCTGCGGGCAAGCAGCGTGGCGACCGTGTAGACGAGAGCGAGCGCATAGAGCGCGAAGGTCATGAGCGAGAAGCGGAAGAGCACGCCGATCCCGATCAGGGCGATGACGATGCCGAGAAAGACCCAGCGGCGCATCCACTACACTCCCCCCCGGACCGGCGCGGGAACGCTGTCGACGATGGTGCGGATCGCGTCGGCGGCGGTCATGTTGCGCAGCCGGGCCTCCGGATGGAGGATCACCCGATGGCCGAGAATGGCGGGACAAAGGGCCTTCACGTCGTCGGGGAGCACGAAGTTCCGTCCGACCAAAGCCGCCGTGGCCTGGGCCGCGAAGTAAAGCGCCTGGCTCGCGCGCGGGCTGGCGCCGAGGATCAGGCTCGTGGCCTTGCGGTCCCGCGTCGACTGCACGATGCGAACGATGTACTCGCGCACTTTGTCCTCGATGTGGATCTCCCGGCAGGCCGCCTGCGCCTCACGGAGTTCCGTGACGCCCGCCACGGGCTCGAGCGCGTCGATCGGGTGGCCTCTCCGCTGGTTCACAACCATCTCGTTCTCGGCGGTGAAGCTCGGGTAGCCAACCGAGAGCCGCATGAAGAACCGGTCGAGCTGCGCCTCCGGCAGAGGGAAAGTGCCCTCGTGCTCCACGGGGTTCTGGGTCGCGACCACCAGGTGCGGCCGGTCGAGCGCGTAGGTTGTCCCGTCCACGGACACATGCCGCTCGGCCATCGCCTGCAGAAGCGCCGACTGGGTGCGCGGGGTGGCGCGGTTGATCTCATCGGCGAGGAGGACGTTCGTGAAGACCGGGCCGGGGCGGAACTCGAAGTCGAGGGTCTTCTGGTTGTAGATCGAGGCACCGGTGATGTCGGTGGGCAGCAGGTCCGGGGTGCACTGCACGCGGTTGAACTTGAGTCCAAGCGAGATCGCGAGCGCTCGCGCGAGCATGGTCTTCGCAACGCCGGGCACGTCCTCGAACAGAATGTGGCCCTCGCAGAGCACGCACACGAGCGCGAGGCGAATGACCCCGCGCTTCCCTACTACGACGCGCTCGATGTTCTCCGTGAGCTTCCCGCACAGGTCGGATACGGACACGGCCAGGCCCCTTCCCTGGGGTATACTGGTGTGGTTCGGTTGAGTCGAGCGAAAGCCTGCAAGACCCGCTTCGGGCGCTTACGCCGGCGCCCCGCCTGGAGGCGCGCACGTTGTTCAGGTGCATCCCGATAGCCGCGGCGTTACTGCTGGCCTGCCCCGCGCGTGCGGAGGACGCCCCCGCGCGGCATCTGCTCCGCATCGGGGACAACCTTCCGGAGACGGCCTATCGAGTGGAGATCGCGGCCGACCAGCGCGTCGGTGACGCGCCGCAGCGGCTGGAGGCCTCGTACGTCGCGACGGTCCGGGCTCTCGGTGCGGACCAGGAAGGCTGCTTCGCCGTCCACATCGCTTTCGGCGAGGGCGACGGCTGCGTGACGACGGGTGAGGCGCGGACGCGCCTCGAGTGGAGCTACGAGGGCGCGTCGTACCTCCCCGTGTACGGGCCCGATTCCGTCGTTCGGGAGATCCTCGATCCGCTCAGGCCGGCCGGCCCGGCGCCGACGATGGATCCGCTCGCTTCCTATCTCGGGCAGGCCTGGTGGATCGCGCTGCCGCAAGACCGTGTCAGCGAGGGCGACGCGTTTCTCCGTGAGGTTGAAAGCGAGCCCGGCCCGACGGGCGAGGCGCTCGTGCGCCGAACGGTGTCCGGGGCTCTGAACCGCGTGGAGGAGGTCGAAGGCCGTCGCGTCGCGTTCCTCTGGGCGGAGATCGACGAGGTGCTCCTCGACGCGCATCCGGCGCTCAGCGGGAGTGCGCAGCTCGAGATGGACGTGGCCCTTGACCTCGACACCGGCGCGTTGCTCGCGGCCGTGATCCGTGAGACGAGTGAAGTGACGGTGAAGACCGGGCCGTCGGCGGGTCTCAAGCTCGAGACGACCGGCCTCCGTTGCCGCGTGTCGCTCATTGACGGACCGGAGGTGTTCTAATGAGCCTTGCGCAAATGGAGCAGTTTGCGCGGGGTTCGGAGGGGCCGCATGGGGAGGGACCCGCGCAGCGGGAGGGACCCCAACCGGCCCCAGTCAGACCGTTGTCTCGCAACGGCTGGGCCATGTTCGAGAGGTACGGGGCCGGTTTGGGGCCCACCGAAGCCCTGAGCCCCGCCGAAGGGCCCAATGCGGCCCCTCCGTACACCATTTGTGAAGGGCTCATTAGGCCTTCCACGCGCTCCGCCAAGCGGACCGTCGACGGTCGGCGGCTGGCGGGCGCGGCGGGGGCGCCGTGCGGATCGAAAACGGTCCGCCTGCTCCACTGAAGCGACTCGGAGTCGGATTTGCTCCTGTTTCTCGCCAGAGTCTTCGTGATCTCGTTCTCGGGCGCGCTCGCGCCGGGCCCCGTCGT
>CAZCER010000499.1:0-4234 GCA_964497385.1 uncultured Armatimonadia bacterium
CTCACCCTCGGGGAAGGGCAACTCCGGCGGCTTCATCGGTTCCTCCGCCCCCTCCGGCGTCACGATCAGGCGCCCGCCGTCCGCCCATGCATGGCCGGCCGCGAGCGCGAGAAAGGCCGAGGCGACGGCGAGGTGTGCGTCCATGCGGCAGCGTCGGGACATGGTCAGGGGGGTCGTCGCCGCCAGCGGAGTCCCTGTGTTCTCGCGAAACGGTTCCCGTCGGGACGCCGGACTCATGGCGGGCCGACCCACCGCGGCGGGCCGGCCCGCACGTTCGACCTCTTGGCCGATCGCCTACATCAGAAGCATCTCGACATCGAGGTCGTGGATGTGGATGGCGCCGTCCACGCTCTCGATGTTGATGTCGAACGTTCCCCCCGCGGCCTGGAGCGTCCACGTCTCGACATCG
Organism: uncultured Armatimonadia bacterium; assembly: GCA_964497385.1. Lineage (GTDB taxonomy): Bacteria > Armatimonadota > Zipacnadia > UBA1398 > UBA1398 > CAZCER01. The sequence goes on from CAZCER010000499.1 coordinate 410, forward strand.
ATCTCCATGTCGATCGTGGCCGCGGCCGTGATCGTCGTCCCGTCCGCGTCGGCCTCGCCCTGGAGTTCCAGGTAGAGCGTCGCGACACCATCCTCCAGCGACACGAACTGGACGGTGTACGTCGTCGTGTCGGTCACTTCCATGCCTTCGGGCGTCTCCGTGATGGACGGGCCGTCCTCGACGACAATCTCCCACGTGTCGCCTACCGACGCCTCGCCCGCGGGCAGCGCCAGGTCGTGGAGGGAGAGAAGCATCGTCGCCAGGTCGTCCGCATCGCCGAGCACGCCATCGGCGATCCGCTCCGGCACATCGGCGATGAGCCCGCGCCCATCGATGAGAGTCGTGGCCCTGACGCCCTCGCCCTTCGACTCGAGCGCCTGCCCGCCGAGGGTGGCGTCAACGGCGCCGAGCACGATCTCGTGGAGGATGCCGTCCTCGGTGCTTTCGAGCACCTGAACGGTGTGCAGGTACTGAATCCGGAACGGCAGGTTCTCCTGGCCGATGGCCCCAATGTCGATCGAGCCCGCGGCAAGGGTGGTGTACTCCAGCGGCTCCCCGGGCTCGGGAGCGTAGATCAGGTCCATCGTTTGCGCGGTCGCGAGCGGGCACGCCATCACCAGGACAAGTAGGGCGAGCGCGATACGCATCGTGTGCGTCCTCCTTCGATCCCCCTCCAAGGGAACGATGCGCTCCCCGGCCGGTTCATCCTCCGTGTCTCGGGCTACCTGGGCGTCAGATACGCCTCCAGTTCCCCGATCGAGGTGAACGTGCGCTCCCCGCCGGGCTTGCCCGCAACGCGGACGCCCGCGCACACGACCGTCGGGAAGCGGAACGTGTAGACCGTGTAGGGCGCGCGGCCCGTTTGGGAGTCGGTGAAGTCGTACGCGGGGCTGAACGCGGCGCCTTCGATGGGCGACCACTCCATCGTGACGGGGTCCAGCGCCTCGACCCCGAGCGAGAGCCACCACCCGCCGTTGTCGAAGCTCTTGCCCTCGGTGTAGACGACCTCGTTCACCCGTTTCGCGCGCAGGAACCGGATCGCGTACCAGTCGTCCTCCCCACGCACCGCGCCGTTGAACGAGTCGTAGTTCTCCTCGCGGACTCCGTTCCGGATCGCGTCGACGTCCTTCAGCCCGCTGCCGGTGGGCCCGAGCACCAAGGCGTCCGCCCACGCGTCCTCGGCGAGCGCGAAATTCTCCGGCGAGGGCTCGTTCGTCGCAACCGGATCGACGATGCCCCCGACAACGGGCGGCGTCGTGTCCACTCCACGAACGGCGAGATCGGCGCGCAAGACATAGCGGTAGGCCTTGCCCGGTTTGGCCGCGCGGTCCAAGTACGCGTTCGTCTCGGCGCCGGCCACCCCAATGCGCTTCCAGCCCACGTCCCCTCCTTCGCTGCGGAGCACGGCGTACCGGCGCGCATGCGGGACGGGGCTCCAGGCCAGACGGACGCCCCGCGGCGTGGCGGTCGCGGTGAGGCCCGCCCACACGCCGACGTCAATGTACTGCTCAAGCGGCGGCGCCGTCGGCGCCTGGACCGGGATGCGCCAGACCTCCGCTCCGTCGTGCTCCACGATCTCCCCGCCCTCGCGGTCGACGATCTCGCGTGCGAGGCCGAGGCACACGTCGGTCAGAGCGCTGAAGCTGTAGGCCGTGTAGACGAAGACCTGGTCCTGGAGCTTCGGGATGTAGGACGTGTACTCCGTCGGGATGCCTGAGAGCCCGAGCATGGCGCCGAGCACCCCGGCCGCGTTCGCCGGGTTGCAGTCGTTGTCTTGGCCGCACCGCGTCGAGATCTCAAGGGTCTTCGCAAAGTCGCCCTCCCCATAGAGGAGCCCGATCGCGATGTAGCCGCCGTTCAGCTTGGCGTCGATGTTGAACGGTCCCCCGCGCCCCTCGGGACACAGGTCGACCTGCCCCCACTTTTCCTCGAGCATCCGCCAGCAAGCGCGCCAGTCGTCCGGGTCGCGATGGTACTGGTCGATCACGTCGCGGATGAGCATCGCGTAGGTGCTCTCCGCCGGGATGGCGCCGAGCGCGCGCGTCACGACTCCCTCGACATCGTCCGAGAAGTAGGCCTCCGAGTACATCGCTCCGACCCACATCCCACCGTAGAGCCCATCGCCCCAGTTCATCACGCGTCCGAAGACCTCGGAGACGCGGTTCGCGGCCTGAGGCAGGCCGGGGCAGATGATGCCGGCGTAGTCGGCCTCGATCTGGTAGTCGATGTCGTCGAAGTGGGCGTTGTACTTCGGGTCCCCCGAGAGAGGGGGCATGACGCCGTTCCGGCAGTTCTCTCGCCCGTAGCGGTTCGCGTGCCAGAGGCCGTACTCAGTCTCCGCGAAGGCCTTCCCCGCCTCCTCGTACGTCACATCGAGCCCGTACTCGGTCAGCGCCTCGAGGAAGGTCATCTCGACGTAGAGGTCGTCCTGCCCGATGGCGTTCTCGAGGAACTCCGGCCGCCACTCGCGGATCGGATCCTCCATGATGCGGCCCTGGTAGTGGAACTCGTACACCGAGCCGTACGAGACCCCGACCATCTGCCCGACCCAGGCGCCCTGGAGCTTGTCCACCAGCTCCGTTCGGGGGATCTCCCGCATCGAGCGGTCCGCTCTCGAGGTCGGCTGCGGCCACGCGCCGTTCGCGCACAGCGGCAGGAACGCCAGGACCAGCAGGACGTGACGCATACGCATGAGACTTCACTCCCCTGTTCACTACTCCGTGCGCCCTGTTTCACGGCGGGCGAGCCCGGACCTGCCACCGCGCGCAGGAGACCGCCGCGCGCGCACGAACCCCGCTGCCAGGAGAGGAGTGGGCCATGCTCATCGATTGCCACGTCCACACCCGTCTCAAGCCGGGTCCGCCGCGCCGCGTGGGGGGCACGTGGGCGACGCCCGACCAGCTTGTCGAGATGCTCACCGCGCGGGGAATAGGCCGTGCGCTGCTTCTTCCGATCGTCAGCCCCGAGTGCGCGCATGACTTCAGCACGGTCGAGGAATGCCTCGAGGCCGTCGCGCTCCATCCGGACTTCTTCATACCCGCGATGAACATCGACCCGCGCATGGATTCGAACTCCGGCGACGCGGACTTCGGTCACCTAATGGACCACTATATGGCCCTCGGATGCCGAAGCATCGGCGAACTCATGGCGAACCTCCCGCTGAATGACGAACGCGTGTGGAACCTCTTCCGCCAGGCCGAGGAACGCCGCCTACCCATCACCTTCCACCTCGCGATCCAGGACCGGGGCATGTACGGCCTGATCGACGACTCGGGCCTGCCGCTGCTCGAAGAGGCCCTCCGCGCATTCCCGAGCCTCCCGTTCATCGGCCACTCGCAGCCCTTCTGGGCGGAGATCAGCGCCTTCGTCCCGGAGGCCCAGCGCAATGGCTACCCGACCGGGCCGGTGCTCCAGGATGGGGCCGTCGTCCGCCTGATGCGCGAGTGCCCGAATCTCTACGGGGATCTCTCGGCCGGGAGCGGCTACAACGCCATCAGTCGCGACCCGGAGTTCGGCTTCCGGTTCCTCGAGGAGTTCCAGGACCGGCTCTTCTTCGGCACGGACATCTGCGATCCGACGAACGAGACGCCGATCGTGAACTTCCTCAACGCCGCCGTCGAGAACGGCCACATCAGCCGTGACGCGTACGAGAAGATCGGCTGGCGGAACATGGAACGCTTGCTGGAGTTGTAGTCGGCACGACGGAAGGGGTTGCCGCATGGCCGCTCTGCTACCTACCGCGCTTCTGGTGCTCGGGGGAGCGCTCCCCACGGGCTCGGCCCCGAAGGCGCTCGAGTTCGACCACTTCCCGAGCCGCCTCCATGC
>CAZCER010000500.1:0-4229 GCA_964497385.1 uncultured Armatimonadia bacterium
GCGTTCTCGTGCTCGGCGCCGGCCCCATCGGCCAGCTCCTCGCCCAAGTCGCCACGGCCTACGGCGCGCGGCAGGTCGTGGTCGTCGCGCGCAACAAGGCCAAGCTCGCCCTCGCTGAGCGGCTTGGAGCCGACGCCGCGCTCCGGGCGGGCGACGCGCCCCTTGCCGAGGCGGGGCGCGCCCTCACCGACGGCCACGGCTTCGACGTGATCCTCGAGGCGGCCGGAGCCGAGAACCTCCTCCAGCAGGCCCTCGACGCGGCCGCGATCCGCGGACGCGTCATCGTGACGGGCAGCTTCGGAGGGCGTCTCGCCGAGATCGATCCCGACATGATCGTCTGCAAGGAACTCTCCCTGGCCGGGACCATCGGCGGAGGGGCCCACTACGACGAGGCGATCGTCCTCCTGAACAACGGGAAGGTGAAGGCGGAGCCGCTCATCACCGACCGCCGCCCCCTCTCCGCGGGACCCGCGACCTTCGCCGAGTTCCGCGAAGGCGCGGGCGACCATGTGAAAGTGGTCTTCCTCCCCGAGGGGTGAACAGGGCATACTGCGTCGGGTTTGCCGGCGCTCAGGCCTCGGCAACCTCATCCGCAAGACAGGAGACCCTCACGCATGGGCGAGTACGACCACACCCGCAAGGTGCTTATCATCGGCTCCGGGCCGATCATTATCGGCCAGGCCTGTGAGTTTGACTACTCCGGCACACAGGCGTGCAAGGCATTCCGGAGCGTCGGACGCGAGATCGTGCTCGTGAACTCCAACCCCGCCACCATCATGACCGATCCCGGCATGGCCGACCGGACCTACATCGAGCCCCTCACCCCGGAGACCCTCGAGCGCATCATCGCGAAGGAGCGGCCGGACGGCGTGCTCCCGAATCTCGGCGGCCAGACCGCCCTGAACCTCACCGCGGAACTCTCTCGGAAGGGCATTCTCGAGAAGTACGAGGTCGAGGTCATCGGCGTGAAGGCGGACGCGATCGAGCGCGGGGAGGACCGGATCGCGTTCAAGGCGACCATGAACGCCCTCGGCGTGCCCATGCCCGAGAGCGACCCCGCGTTCAGCGTCGAGGAGGCCGAGGAGATCGCCGCGCGGCTTGGCTACCCCGTCGTCCTGCGGCCCGCGTACACCATGGGCGGCACCGGCGGAGGGCTCGTGTGGAACGTTGAGGACCTCCGCACGGTCTGCGCCCGCGGCCTGCAGGCGAGCCCCGTCGGGCAGGTCCTCGTCGAGGAGTCGGTCCTCGGCTGGGAGGAACTCGAACTCGAGGTCGTCCGCGACTCGGACAACGCGAAGATCACCGTGTGCTTCATCGAGAACGTGGACGCGATGGGCGTGCACACCGGAGACAGCTACTGCGTCGCCCCCATGCTGACCGTGGATCCGCGCCTCCAGGCCCGCCTTCAGGAGATCTCCTACCGCATCGTCGAGGCGATCGGCGTGGTCGGCGGCACCAACATCCAGTTCGCGCACGACCCGAAGACCGGACGCGTGGTCGTCATCGAGATCAACCCGCGCACCTCGCGGTCGTCGGCCCTCGCTTCCAAGGCCACGGGCTTTCCGATCGCGCTTGTGTCCTCGAAGCTCGCCTCCGGGCTGCAGCTTCGCGATCTGGAGTACTGGCGCGACGGGACGCTCGACAAGTACACCCCGTCGGGAGACTACGTGGTCGTGAAGTTCGCGCGCTGGGCCTTCGAGAAGTTCCCGGGCTCGCTCGATCAACTCGGCACCCAGATGCGGGCGGTCGGCGAGGCGATGAGCATCGGGAAGACGTACAAGGAGGCCTTCCAGAAGTCGATCCGCTCGCTCGAGATCGGCAGGCACGGCCTCGGCTTCGCCAAGGACTTCCACGAACTCCCGCTCGAGGAACTCCGCAAGCGCCTCGCCGAGCCCTCCTCGGAGCGCCAGTTCCTCATGTACGAGGCGCTCCGACTGGGCATGGGCGTCGAGGAGATGCACGCCCTCACCTTCATCGGCCGGTGGTTCATCGAGCAGATGAAGGAACTCGTCGAACTCGAGGAGCGAGTGCTCGAGCACAAGGGCGGCGACCTCCCCGACTCGCTCCTTGCCGAGGCCAAGAAGGCGGGCTTCTCGGACAAGTACCTCGCGAAGCTCCTCGCCCTGCCCGAGAAGTCGATCCGCACCCAACGCCTCGCCCTCGGGATGAAGCAGGCCTGGCACGCCGTGCCCGTGAGCGGCGCCGACGCGGCCTACTACTACTCGACCTACAACGCTCCCGACGCGGTGCCCGTGTCGCCAAACCGGAAGATCATGATCCTCGGCGGCGGCCCGAACCGGATCGGGCAGGGCATCGAGTTCGACTACACCTGCGTCCACGCGGCCTTCGCGCTCCGGGATCTCGGCTATGAGTCGATCATGGTCAACTGCAACCCGGAAACCGTTTCGACCGACTACGACACCTCGAACAAGCTGTACTTCGAGCCCCTCACGGTCGAGGACGTCCTGAGCATCTACGAGAAGGAGAAGCCCGAAGGCGTCATCGTCCAGTTCGGAGGGCAGACCCCTCTCAACCTCGCCGCCGAACTCCAGGCCGAGGGCGTCAAGATCCTGGGCACATCGCCGGAGAGCATCGACCTCGCGGAGGACAGGCAGCGCTTCGCCGAGGTCATGGCGCGTCTCGGCATCCCGCAGACCGAGAGCGGCATGGCGAGTTCGCTCGAGGAAGGCCTCGCCGTCGCCGGGCGCATCGGCTACCCCGTCATGGTGCGTCCGTCTTACGTCCTTGGCGGGCGCGGCATGGAGGTCGTCTGGGACGAGGAGATGCTCCGCAAGTACATCGCGGCCGCCGTCGAGATCAGTCCGGAGCGGCCCATTCTTATCGACAAGTTCCTCGAGAACGCGATCGAGGCCGAGGCCGACGCGATCGCCGACGGGACTGACGCCTTCGTGCCCTCGGTCATGGAGCACATCGAACTTGCCGGCGTCCACTCGGGCGACTCCGCCTGCGCCATCCCGCCCGTGACGATCGGCGAGGAGCACATCCGCACGATCGAGGAGTACACCCGCCGCATCGCCGTCGAACTCGGCGTCGTGGGCCTCATGAACATCCAGTACGCCATCGCGAACGACAAGGTCTACATCCTCGAGGCGAACCCGAGAGCCTCCCGCACGGTGCCGCTTGTCTCGAAGGTGACGGGCGTCTCGATGGCCCGCATCGCGACCGAGATCATGCTCGGCGCCAAGCTGAAGGACCTCGACCTCAAGCCGCGCGAGTACGACCACTTCGGCGTCAAAGAGGCCGTCTTCCCCTTCAACATGTTCCCCGAGGTCGACCCGCTGCTCGGTCCCGAGATGCGCTCCACCGGTGAGGTGCTCGGACTCGCCGACTCCTTCGGCCTCGCCTTCTACAAAGCGCAGATGGCCGCGAATTCGCCGCTGCCGCTCGAGGGGACCGTGCTCGTGACGGTCGCCGAACGCGAGAAGCAGGCGGCCCTTCCCGCCGTGCGCGACCTCGCCGACCTCGGCTTCCGAATCGTCGCGACCGCAGGCACCGCGAAGTTCCTCGCGGAGAACGGGATCGAGGCCGAGACCATCAAGAAAGTGCATGAGGGCCGCCCGAACATCCTCGACGCCCTTCACAACGGCGAGATCGACATCATCGTTAACACGCCGGTGGGCAAGGCGAGCCTTTACGACGACTCCTACATCCGCAAGGCGGCCATCAAGTATCACATCTGCTACATGACCACCCCGGCCGCCGCCTGCGCCGCCGCGCAGGGCATTCGCGCCGCTCGCGCCCAGGCCTGTGAGGTCAAGTCCCTCCAGGACTACCACGCGGGGGTGCGGATAAGGTAGGCCCCGCGCGGGGCCGCGCGCCGCGCCCTCGCGGTCCGTTCGCGGCGATCAAGGATGGGCGAGGGCGTTCGCGAAGACGGCTGCGGCGGCGAGGATCGTAAGGACGCCCGAGATCGTCTTGAGGCGCTTCGGGTCGGTCTTCAGGGCGATCTTGCCGCCCAGAAGCCCCCCGACCGCCCCGGCGACTCCGCAGTGGAGCGCAAGCGCCCCGTTCAGACCTCCGTGCAGCGCACTGCCCGTGAAGCCCGTCAAGGCGGTCGCGGCCGCCATCGCGGTGGCCGTGCCGACCGCGACGCGCATCGGCGCTCCGCAGCCCAAGACCATCAAGGGAACAAGGAAAGAGCCCCCCGAGATCCCGACCATGCCGGAGAGGAAGCCGCTCGCGAGCGTGAGCGGCGCCGCCAAGGGCAG
>CAZCER010000501.1:0-4219 GCA_964497385.1 uncultured Armatimonadia bacterium
CGAGGAGGGCAAGGACTATGAGCCCGTGCCCGGCATGGGCCAGGGCTCCCCGAACTGGTGGGAGGGCGACTGGCCGGAGGAGATGCCGATCCGCCTGACTGAGGACTCGCGCATCGGCGAGGGACAGCGCCTTCGCGTGAGCTTCTACCACGCCGCGCGGGTGCTCTCGGGCGGTCAGACGACGTGCTGCCTTTCGGAGCCGGAGACGTATGAGATTCTCCGTGAGCAGATCGCGCGAGTGGAGGCGGAACTCCACCCGAGGACATGGTTCATGAACCACGACGAGATCCGGGTCGGGAACTGGTGCCAGGCCTGCCAGTCACGTGGGATGACGCCCGGGGAGATGCTCGCGGACAATGTCCGGAAGTGCGTGGAGATCATCCGCGAGGTCTCGCCGGACTCGGAGATCTGGGTGTGGTCGGACATGTTCGACCCAAATCACAACGCGCACGACGACTACTACTGCGTGAACGGCACCTGGGCGGGCTCCTGGGAGGGGCTCCCCTCGGATGTGTGCATCGCGAACTGGCACCACGGCGGCGGGGCGGAGACCATGCGGTGGTTCGCGGAGCGCGGCCACAAACAGATGCTCTGCGGGTACTACGACAGCGATGACTTCTACATCCGCGACTGGCTGGCGACCGCCCGGGCCGAGGGCATCCCCAACGTCGTCGGGGCGATGTACACGACCTGGGTGCCGCAGTACGACGACCTGGAGGCGTGGGGCGAGGCGGCGCAGGGGGCGAGGTAGGCGCGTCCCGCGAAGGCCCCTGCCTCCGCGCGGCGAATACCTGGCGCTGTCCAAACCCACCTACGAGAGGGAAGCGCACCGATGACCTACTTCTTAGCTCCGCTCATGGCCTGTTCGGCCGCCTTCGCCGCTCCGATCACCACCGGAACGCTCGTGAACGAGACTGTCGACCTCTCCGTCCTCGCCGAGTTCCCGCATCCCGCGTACAAGACGATTCAGTTCTCCTCGTACGATCGCTCAAGCGTCGCTCCCTACGCTCCCGGCTGGTACGCGAACTCCGACGGGTTCGGGGGAGAGCCCACGCCCAACTTCGTCCGGACGGTCGAGCCCGCCACCGCCGAGACGCCCGGCCGGTACGTCATGGCCGAGGTCGAGGGCCCGGGCGCGATCGTCCGCACCTGGACGGCCGCGATCGCCGGCGAGATCGAGCTGTACCTCGACGGATCCGAGACGCCGGTGTACTCCGGCGACGCGACCCGCTTCCTCATGTGGACGTATGACCACTTCGCCCAGGAACTGGGGCTCACCCAAGAGGACATGCCGCGCGGGTTCCGCCAGAACCAGGCCTGCTACTTCCCGATCCCCTTCGCGAGTGGCATGCGGATCGACTGGATCGGCAACCCGAACGACATCCACTTCTACCAGATCGAGACGCGTCTCTACCCCGAAGGCACGGAGATCACGACCTTCCAGCCCTCGGACCTGACCACGTACGCCGACGACATCGCGAAGGCGATCCCGATGCTCGCGAACACCGACGCGAACTGGACGCCGCCGCAGGGCCGGGACGTGGCGATCGACGTGCCCGCTGAGCCCGCGGCGCGCACCGACTTGTTCTCACTGGAGGCTGAAGGCGCGATCGGGCTTCTCGAACTCAAGCTCGAGGCCGCGGACACGTGGCGCGCGCTCCGCCAGGTCATCCTGAAGGGCTACTTCGACGGGGCGCCGCAGCCGCAGGTCGAGGCTCCCATGGGCGACTTCTTCGGCTCGGGCCCGGGCCTGAACCCCTTCGACACGCTCCCGATGGCGGTGCGGGCGGACGGCGTGATGGTCTGCCGCTTCGTGATGCCCTTCCGTGAGCGCGTCGTCTTCGTCGCGGACAACCGCGGCGACCAGCCGGTCCGCATCACCGGCCGCGTGGTCTTCACCGACCGCCCGTGGACCGAGCGCTCCCACCACTTCTTCGCGAAGTGGCGCGTGGATCACGAACTCCTCGCCCAGGGTGAGGCCGGCGTGTTCGACCTCCCGTACCTCTGCGCGCGCGGCAAGGGCGCGTTCGTGGGCGTCGCGGCGAACATCCTCAACCCGAGCGAGGTCCCAACCGAGGGCGGCAACTGGTGGGGCGAGGGCGATGAGAAGATCTGGGTCGATGACGACACTTTCCCGTCGCTCTTCGGTACGGGCTCCGAGGATTACTTCAACTACGCCTGGAGCCGCCCCGACCTCTTCTGGGACGCCTACGCCGCCCAGCCGCTCGACACGGGCCCCGGCACGCGTGGCTTCGTCACGAACATCCGCTGGCACATCCTCGACGCGCTCCCGTTCGAGAAGAGCGTCGACTTCTTCATGGAACTCTTCCACCACAGCCGCACCGTGGGCGTCACCTACGCCCGGACCGCCTACTTCTACGCCACGCCCGAACTCCGCGACGACCACATCCCGATCACCGTCGCGGACGTCATCCAGGGCCTCGAGCATCCGCGGAACTGGGAGCCCCGCCCCACCGGCGCCGCGTCCGGTTCCATCTTCTTCCAGGCGGACGAAGTGGTGGCCGCCGGCGCCGCGAACACGAGCGTCCTGACCGGCGCTCCCTGGTCGCGCGACACGTTGCTTCTCTGGAAGCCGCAGGCCGCGGGCGAGACGCTCAGCTTCACGCTGACGGCGCCCGAGGCGGGCAAGTACCAGGTCGTTCTCACCTGCGCGGTCACCCCGACGGGCGGGACGTTCGAGGCCTCGCTCGACGGGCGTGACGTCATGCCCCAGAAGCCGAGCCTCTTCACCCCGCATCACTTGCAGCTCCGGAACTTCTGGATGGAGACCTATGACCTCGAGGCCGGCGAACATACGCTGACCCTCACCTCAACGGGCAAAACCGCCGAGAGCGGCGGGACGGAAGTCGGCGTCGACTGGCTCTGGCTGAAGAAGCGGTAGAGCGGCAAATCGAACGCGCGGACGAGCGCCCGGGCCGACTCGGCTCGGGCGCTCGCGCGTCACTGGCGTCTGCCCGCCTCCGTCGCGAGGCGTCCGGCCGTGACCGGCGTCCGTCCGAACCCGTCCTCCCGCGCGGCAGGCCTTGGCTGACAGACCGCCGAATGCGAATGCGCGCGGGCTCTCCGGAGCCGTGCGCGAGACGAAACGGGGGAGAGTCATGCGCATCCGCTTCCTGCTGATGACCTTGCTCGCGCCGCTGGGAGCCGCCTCCGCCCTTGCCGACGGCGTCGCGGCCTTTGACCCGAAGATCGTGCTCGGGGACGCCGGCGCCTCGGACCAGAGGGCCGTCGTCCTCCACAACGGGGACACCGAGTGCCTCATCCTCGAGACCAAGGTCCGTGACCGAGGCCATGGCTACGCCTGGGTCATCCCGACTCCCGCGCGGACCAGCGCGAAGGTCACGGTCGAGGTAGACGAGGCCCTGTTCGACGCCCTGCACGCGGCGACGGCGCCGCGGGTGGAGTACATCCGTCCCCAGCCGAAGAAGCGAGGCAAGGCGGACGATTCCGACGCGGCCATCGACGAGGCGGGCCGGCCCGCGGTTCAGGTCTGGGAGACGGCGCGCGTCGGCAACTACGACGTGACCGTGTTGACCGCGGATGAGTCGAACGCCCTTGCCGACTGGCTCGCGGAGCACGGCTACAAGCTGCCGGGCGATCCCGCCCCGGTCCTCGCGAGCTACGTGGAGCGCGGCTGGGCCTTCACCGCGATCCGCGTCGCCCCGGGCGTGCGCGAGAACGTCGCCTCCCTCAAGCCGCTCGCTCTCACGTTCGCGTCGGCCGAGCCGGTCTTCCCGCTGATGATCAGCCAGCTCAGCGCCGTGCCGGGGGTCACCGAGATCCTCGTCTACGTAATCGCCGAGTCGACGGTGCGCACCTCACCCTACGATACGGCCATCGTCGACACGTCGGGCCTTGAACTCTACCAACTCCCGCTCGACGTGTATGAGAAGCGCCTGCGCGACGCGAGCCGGCCGACGTCGGACTTTATCGTCGAGTACGAGGGCGGGCTGCCCGACGAGGTGCGCGAGAAGCTCGCACCGGTAAGCGAACTCGTCTCCATCCCCGAGCATCCCACCCTCAGCCGCTTCCGCGCGAAGTTCACCGGCGAGCAGATGCTCCACGATGTGACCTTCACGAGCCCCGGCATCGTCGACGCGCCCTTCAGCGTGGTCATCACCGGCTACGAGCCCGGGACGGAGGCCTTCTACCAGGCCGAGGCCATGGCCTGGGACCTCTACGCCGCCCAGTGGGCCGC
>CAZCER010000502.1:0-4201 GCA_964497385.1 uncultured Armatimonadia bacterium
GCGCCGCGCCGAGGCGATCAGGAAACGCTACATGTCGATGAACCAGTAGGCGCCATTGCCGGCCGCGTTCGACTGCAGCACGACATAGGTGCCGGCGCCGCCGAGACCCGCGCCGACGTAGTCGACATCGAGGACCTCAGCCCACGCGCCAACGCCACCGGGGCCGAGGTCGAGAAGACCGTCGACGCCCGCGACGCCCAGGAAGGCGGCCGGGAAGTTCGCGACGCCGTTGGGGACGTCGCCGGCGACCGCGCGGTACTCGACGGCCTGGAACCAGGTGGCCGCCAAAACGGTGTTCGAATTGCCGTTGTCGAACTTGAAGAAGCCGGGCTGCGGAGCGGCGGGAGCGCCGATCGGCACGGCCGCGCCGTTGTCGCCAGGCTCAGCGGTCGCGAGCGTGTGGTCCGCGTCCGGGATGGTGGCCGTCGAGGCGACGCTGATGATGTCGCCGTTCTGGTCCACGGACATGACGTTCACGACGGAGTTGGCCCACGTCGGGCCGGTGGTGGTGTTGGTCTGGTAGGTGCGAACGGTCTGCAGCGTCGCGCTCGCGGCGCGGCCCTGCATCTCGATGACGCCGTTCACGCCCTGCGAGGCGAACACGTTGCCGGTCGGGCCGACCGCGAGCTTGCCGTTGGCGGCGGTGATGCCGCACGGGGTGTGCGTCGCGTCCGGGTTGTTGTCGATCGTGGTGCCGTAGAGCGGGTCGGTCGAGGTGCCGACGAGATCGAACGCGTCGATGCGGGTCTGCGTGCCGCCGCCGCCGATGATGGAGGCGTAGAGCACGTTGTTGGTGCTGTCGACCGCGCAGTCGACCAGGACTTCGGCCAGGTTGTTCACCGGCAGCGAGTCCAGACGCTGGCCCTGCGCGGCCGACGGGGGCAGCGCGTAGATCAGGATCTGGTCGCTGCTGCCCGCCGCGGCGTCGTCGACGACGTAGAGACGATTGTAGGTGTCGTCAATCTTGATGTCGCGGACCGCGGTCGGGAGACCGAGGCTGGGGTTCAGGATGTCGGTGCGGTCCAGTGAGCCGTTCGCGTCGTAGCGCGCGACCTGCTGGCCGTCGCCGATGTAGACGCGGTTGTTCGCGTCGACGGCGACGCCGCCCGGCAGCACGGCGCCGCTAAGGTCGCCGCTGACATCCTTCAGACGGTTGTGGTTGGTGTCGCAGCGAACGACGGCATCGGCCATGAGGCGGCCGCTGATCGTCAGGCTCGCGGCGTTCGCCGGAACCGCCAGCATGACGCCGGTGCCGACGCGGTTGTTCGCGGTCGGCATCAGGAGGCCGGCCGTCGCGTCCTTGACGGTGTCATAGGCGGGGGCGTAGGTCGTGGCCATGCCGGTGCCGGCGTTCAGCAGCTCACGGAAGGACCAGACCGCCTGGGTCGTGTTGAACTGGCTGATCGCGTTGGGGTTGGTGTCCACACCGGCTGCGGTGTAGCCCTGCCAGGTCCCCGCGACGTCGTTCGTGCCGACCGGGACGTCATTCGCGAGCAGGAAGGTGTTGCCGCCGCCCGCGGCCGTGTCCGGGTCGTAGGGGGTGAGGTCCGTCGCGATACGGGCGCCCGACGCGTCCTCGCAGTACAGCTCGTTGGAGGCCTGGCTCAGGAGACACTCGAGCCGCGGGCCAAGGAACAGGTAGTTCGTCGAGTTGGAGACCGAAATGCCCACATAGGCCATGTAGCCGGTGAGCGGGTTGGTCCCGGGGATCTGCACGCGCTTGTCGAAGACCTGCTTCGCCCAGACCGCCCCGATGCCCGCGGTCCCGTTGCCATTAAGACGGGCCGCCACATCGGCGTTGGGGACGAAATCGATGCTCGACTCACCCGTGTAGAAATCCCACGTGGCGTTGATGCGGCCGAGTTCAATGCCGTTCTCGGCACCGGCCGGCGTGTAGCCGTTGCCGTTGTCCGTGGCCATGGGGCCTTCGCAGCCCACAAGCGCCAAGGTCGTCGCGGCAGCGACTGCAAGAATCGCGAAAACAGCAATCTTGTTTGACACTGCTCTCATATCCCTCCACTTCGCATAAGCAATCAAGACGCTGCGCATCTCTCGCTCAGGGTCTCTTACTGTTACTTCTCGCCTCCCCCCTCCCCCTGGCGAACCCGAAGATTCGCAGGTTTAGGTTCCGGAGTGCGCCGGTCTGGATTGAAAACGCATGAAGCGAGCAATAGGCGCACTTCCCTCCCGCTCTCGGAGCGGGTTCGCCTACTACTCGGTGGTGATAAGGCCTTGGTCCAGCAGCTCAGCGACCGACTCCTCCACACTGGCCCGAATCTCCTCCTCGGTCGCATCGTACTCCTCCAGAAGCTTCTCCGTGATGGCCGATTCCGTCAGGCCCTCACCGATCAACTCCCAAATGCGCCAGGCGGTTTCATTCAGTTCGAAGATGTCCTGGGTGGACACATCGACGAGCAGATGCTCTTCGCCCGTCTGCTCGGCGACGATGTCGTCCTTCGGTATGTACACGCGGTCACTCACTTGAGACTGACCCCTACTCACGACTGCCCACCGAAACACACTCGGTGAGTATATGCGGCGGCCTCTCAACTGTCAATTCGGGCGCCCCGCCGGGACGCCCCCACAGGGGCAGGCTTGCCCTATAACACTCCTCCCCAAAGGAGGAGCATCGGTCAGCTTCGGAGCCACGCTCCGTGATTCCTGCCCTGGCCTCCTCTCCGTGCCAGATTCTTTGACTGTTTCGCCCTCCGAACGCGCCTACCTCCCGTCGCCCGGAGGGTCGCCAACATCGGTCGCCGCGCTGGCAATCGAACGGACGCTTCCGCGGCGCGCTCCGTCTCGGTTCCTCCTTGCGCCTTCCATCACCGAGACTCCGCCGGCAGGTGGGCGTCGTACTGAACGGGAAAGCGGTCACGCGGGAGGGATGCGGATTGGAACGGGGGTTAGCGGCGATGCTCTCGCGTCTGAAGTGGGCGCTCTCTGGTGTTTTGGCCGCCGGGCTTCTCGGCCTCGGAGTCGGGTGCGGCGGCGGATTCGACGACGGCGCGCAGAATCCCGACGATCTCGACGGCGTCAGCCTGAAGGCGGCGGCGCTCTCGGACGAGGCCGTCTCCGCCGTCGCGGTTCGGCTGGCTTGGGCGGTTCCCGACGGGTACCCCACCGCCGCCACGGCGCGCGCGGGCTATGTCATCGGCTATGAGATCTACCGCGACACGCTCCCCATCAGCGCGGGGACTCCCGACCGGCTGATCGCGTTCCTCGAGGGCGGCTCTTCCACCTCTTACATCGACAGCGCCAATGAACCGATCACCTCGGAGTCGGTTACCCTCGAGACTGATTCGACCACCGGGATCGTCCGAGTCACGCGCGCGGCCGGCTCCGGCGTTGCGGCGATCACCTACGGCGTCGAGACCGTGGTCTACGACATCGAGGCCGTTGCGCCCAGTCCAGGGCAGGCCTACTACTACGCGGTGCGCCCGGTCGCCAAGAAGCTGGGCGCCACCCCCTTCGACCCAACGGACGGAGACGTGGACCTCAGCGGCCAAATCGACGTCACGTTTACGCTGCGCCAGTCAGGCGTGGTGACGCTGACGCCGGGCGGCGCGCTCGTCTCGCCTCCCAACGACCCGGACCCCGGAAGCATGGACGTCGACCTCTCCTCGCACCTGTTCCAGTGGAGCCCGGCGCTCGGCGCCGACACCTACGTCCTGGAACTCTGCACGGACCGATCGTTTCCCGCCGAGCAGGTCGTGCGGTCAAGCGAGTACCACATCTCCGACGCCGCGACGGCCGACATCGCCCGCGTCTTCGCGGGCGCTGACGCGGCGACCGCGTTCGCCAACTGGGACGGCCTCATCTACTGGCGCGTCGGCGCGCGTTGCAGCACCGACACCTTCCTGCCCGTGAACCGATTCGGCGACGCCGTCGGCTACGTCTATTCCGACTACCGCGCCTTTTCGGCGCTGGAGTCCGCCCCGCCCCAGCCGTAGGCGGGCTAGAGCGGGCGGCGCGGAGACAACATAGAACCCAGCGCCTCGAGGGCCGAGGTGAGGAGCGAGGCTCCTCGCCCCGGCCCTTCCGGCGTACGCTCCGGACCAAGGAGGCCCGCGCCGTGGGCGGAGCGCGCCTGCGAAAGGGCGATGCGGCTTTCCGTGTGTGAAGGGTCGGCCTCCAGGGCCGCTTTCCAGTGCCGCTCGGCGGTCGCGGCGACCTGCCGCTCGGCGAACTGGAGGGCTTCGGT
>CAZCER010000503.1:0-4186 GCA_964497385.1 uncultured Armatimonadia bacterium
ATCATGGAGGCCGCCGCGCGCAACGGCCGGACGGTCGCGGTCGCCGAGCAGGTGCGGCGGGGCATCAAAGCGCGGGCCATGAAGTGGGCGCTCACGGAGGCGAAGCTGATCGGCGACCTCCGCTTCCTCGTTGTCGAGTCGTACGGTCTGATGGACTTCAACGCGGACGCCCACCGGAACGCTTACGCGTGGCAGTGGCGGCTCCTCAAGCTCCTCACCGGGGGCGGCATGATCTTCGACGCCGGCGCGCACTTCGCGGACATGGTGCTCGAGATGTTCGGCGAGGTGGAGGACGTGACCGCGCGCTTGAGCACCTTCCAGACGCCGATGCTTGAGTCCCCCGAACTCGGCCCGAAGCCGATGGACGTCGAGGACACGTGGTTTTCGGTGCTCCGCTTCAAGAGCGGCCTCCTCTGCAACTTCTGCTGGTCGTTCTCGGCGCTTGGCGAGAGCGTCGGAGCGCAGATGATGTACGGCACACTCGGCAGCGCACGCGACCGCGGCGGCTGGATGCATCCGTTCCAGAACGGTGGCGACATCACGTTCGCCGACGGCTCGAAGAAGCCGTACGAGGATATTGAGGCCGAGTACCGCGCGCAGCTCGACCCGGCGACGAAAGAGAAGCTCTTCCCCCTCGGCGTCGAGGACGACATGGCGCTCGAGTGCTGGGACTTTGTCGACGCGATCGACAAGGGCCGCAAGCCGGAGATTGACGCAGAGGACACCAAGCGGGCGAAGTCGATCTGCCTCGCGCTCTACGAGTCGAACGTCCTCGGGGGCGCGCCCGTGAAGCCGGCGGACGTGTACTCCGGCGCCGTGAGCGCCTACCAGGACCCGATCAACGAGTACTGGGGAATCTAGGCAATCGCGGGATGGGGCGCGGGCTCTCCGCCCGCGCTCCATCCCGTCGTCAAGGGTAGGGGATCCCTTGTGGGCGCGGAAGTACCCGCCCACGCGCGTCGCTGCGGCGCGCGAGCGGAGTCCACACGAGGAGTGACCCACTACCATGTCCGACAGGATTCGTCTCGCGATTCTCGGGACGGGCGAGATCGCCGCCGCGCACCTTGAGGGGTACAAGAAGCTCGTGGACGCGGGCTACGACCGGTTCGAGATCGTCGCGCTCTGCGACAACTCCCAGGCTCGGCGCGACGCCTTCGCCGCGAAGGTGAAGGAGCTGTTCGGCTGGGAGCCCGCGCACTTCGAGGGCGCCGAGGACCTGGCGAAGAGCGGCGCCGCCGATGCGGTGGACAACTGCACGCCGCACGCTTTCCACCACACCACCGCGATCCCGTGCCTCGACGCCGGGATGCACGTCATGGTCGAGAAGCCCTGCGGGATCACCATCAAGGCCTCGAACCTCATCATGGAGGCGGCCGCCCGGAACGGTCGGACGGTGGCCGTCTCGGAGCAGGTGCGGCGGGGCATCAAGGCGCGCGCGATGAAGTGGGCGCTCACCGAGGCGAAGATGATCGGCGACCTCCGCTTCCTCCTCGTGCAGTCCTTCTACCTGATGGACTTCAACGCCGACGTGTGCAAGGGCCACTACCCCTGGCAATGGCGGCTCCTCAAGCAACTCACGGGCGGCGGCATGATCTTCGACGGGGGCGCGCACTTCGCGGACATGATCTACCACATGTTCGGCGAGGTCGAGGACGTCATCGCGAACGTGACCGCCTTCCAGACCCCGGTGATCGACTCACCCGAACTCGGCCCCAAGCCGAAGGACGTCGAAGACACCTGGTTCTCGGTCATCCGCTTCAAGAGCGGCCTCCTCTGCAACTTCGCGTGGTCCTTCTCCGCGGTCGGCGAGAAGGCCGGAGCCCAGATGATGTACGGCACGCTTGGCAGCGCGCGCGACCGCGGGGACTGGATGCACGTCTTTCAGACCGGCGGGGACATCACGTTCGCCGACGGCTCGAACAAGCCGTACGAGGAGATCGAGGCCGAGTATCGCGCTCAGCTCGACCCGGCCACGAAGGAGAAGCTCTTCCCCCTCGGCGTCGAGGACGACATGGCGATCGAGTGCTGGGACTTCATCGACGCGATCGACAAAGGCCGCAAGCCGGAGATCGACGCGGACGACACCAAGCGGGCGAAATCGATCTGCCTCGCGCTCTACGAGTCGAGCCTCCTCGGCGGCGCACCCGTGAAGCCGGCGGACGTGTACTCCGGCGCCGTGAGCGCGTACCAGGACCCGATCAACGCGTACTGGGGGATCTAGGGCCGTCAGCGGGACCTGCGCTCCGTTAGTGGGTGACCAGGATGCTTGCCTACACCGCCGCTCTGCTCCTCATGGGCGCTCCTCCCCGGCCCGCCGACTTCGTCTGGTTCGCCGAGGGAGAGGCCTGCGCGAAGCCTGATTGGTCGGCCCCGGTGACCGACAACCCCGACTATGCGGACTGCTATGGCTCTGCGATGCTCGTGTGCGCCCGCGACGAGGACCCGCCCGAGGGGGGCTTCGTCGCCCGGTTCGAGGCCGAGGTCGCCGAAGCCGGCACGTACGTAGTCTGGCTCGCGGCGACCCCGCCCGGCGCTGGCTCGCCCCTCAGCGTCGCTGTGGACGGGGCCGAGTCCGTTGCGGTGGGCGCGGCCACGACGGGCTCGTGGGGTCCGGGCGGCTGCTTCACGTGGATGCCGTGCGCGCGGGTGGGGCTCGGCGCCGGCAAGCACGAGGTGACGGTGGCCGTGACGGGTCGGCGGGGCCACGACAACCGCTACTACGCCTACCTGGACGCGGTCGCCCTCGAGAGGGTGGGGGATGACGCGGTGGCTCCCTTCGAGGCCTACCCGATGCTTCCCGATCTGCGCGACATGCCCACACGGCTCTACTCGGGAAACGCGAGCGTCGGGTGGTTCATGAGCTATTGGGGCACGGGCCCCGAGGAGAGCACAGGCGCGGTCGACGATGCGATGATCGCTCTCCTGAAGCGCTGCGGGTGCTCGGCGATGTGCGACTACCTCGCCTGGTGCCGCACCGAGCCTTCGGCCGGCGCCTGGGACTGGTCCTTCTACGCCGCGAACGCGCGGAAACTGCACGAGGCGGGGCTTCAGTACAACGTCTTCGCCTGGCTCCACTTCCCACCGCGATGGTTCATAGAGACCGAGGACTACACGCCGTACCGGAACCTGGAGACCGGCGCCGAGATGGTGCAGCAGTCGCTCTGGGCGCCGGCGACGATGCGCATCTACGACGAGTTCTACCGACGGCTTGCCGAGGACTTCCCTGAGGACGTCGACTTCGTGCGCCTCGCGATGCCCTCGGAGTACGGCGAGATAGGCTACGCGACGGGCATGACCCGCTGGCTCGTGCCCGATGAGAACGCTCAGACCGGCTACTGGTGCGGGGACGAGTACGCCCTTGCGGACTTCCGTGACTCCGCGCGCGAACGGTACGAGACGCTGGATGCACTCAACCTGGCGTGGGGCGCCTCGTTTGCCGACTGGGACGAAGTGTCGCCGCCCGACGTGGTCGGCCAGGCGGCGGCGCAAGCGGGCCTCCAACCGGGAGCCGTCGCGGAGCGCCGCCGGTGGCTGGATTTCGTGGACTGGTACCAGAGCGCATGGAGCGATTTCGCGGGTGAGGCGACGGAGGCGGTCCGGCGCCATTTCCCCGGTCGGGAGATCATCCTGAGCCTCGGCTACGGCGCGGAGCCGGTGATGTGGGGCAACGACCAGAGCCGGCACATCAAGCGCATGGCCGAAGTGGGCGCGGCCTGCCAGTCGCCCGGCGACATCGGCTACTTCGCAACCCGGCGCGTCTCCTCGGCTTGCCGGGCGTACGGTGTTCCGTACTACACCGAGCCGCCCGGAAGCGTGGATCGCGAGCGCCAGGCCCGGCGGATCTTCATGGATGTCTCGAACGGGACCCAGACCTTCTTCGACTACCCCCAGAATCTCGACGGGGCGCGCGACATCCTCGCGGAGGCGGGCCCTCACATGACCGGAGCCCGGCCCGAGTGCGATGTGGCGTTCCTACTGCCAAGCGCGTGGTGGTGGCACCACCCCGACTGGCACTGGCCCCAGCGCACGATCGCGATGGCCGACCGTCTGCGCGACCGGATGGACTACGAGGTCGTGGACGACTGAGACACGAGCGCGGGACAGGGGCCGGCCGGCGGCCGGCCCTTGGCGTCCTCCCAAGCTTGACAAAAAAGATCAAAATTAGATTGACGGCATCCGCAGCGTG
>CAZCER010000504.1:0-4153 GCA_964497385.1 uncultured Armatimonadia bacterium
CCCCCCGTGGGTGGATTGTCGCGGCAGCGGTGATGTTGGTCGTGCTGGGCGGCGGGGCCCAGGGCGGTGAGTTCGATGTCGGGGTGTCCCGTGGTCGCGACCTCGACGAGTGGGTAGCCGCCGTGACGTTCCCGGTGAGTGGATACGCGCAGCTCCGTTACACGTATGACACGATGGATCTATGGCAGAGCGCGTGGTACGCGGCGTTGCCTCCGGGAGGAGATGACCCGTCGGACTGGATCAACCTGAGCCGAGGGTGGACCTCCACCGCCGTTTTGGACGAGAGCCACTCACTGGCCCTGGTGGAGCTTGATACGGCCGACTACCGCAATGGCGAGTGGGAGGTCTGGGTGATCCTGTCTCGCGTCAGGGAGGACTGGGAGACCGACCCGAACCCGGCGCAGCCGCAGCCCACAGTTCCCTTCCCAGAGGGGTTCCTACCCGATGACCCGGGGAAGGTCATCGCGCCAGCAGACGGGCCGTTCGACTTCGAGGCCAAGAACCTGACGATCCCCCTGGTCGGCCTGACCACAACGCCTGCGGTGCGCGTGGACGACCTGTTTTTCGCGGCCGTGATCCAAGAGAGCGTCCCGGTGATGTGGCATGTCTACGAGGAGGACGGTACGGCGATCCAACTGGATCCCGCGGTGAACCCGAACGAGACCTCGACGACCTTCTCCCTCGATGGGTTCGGGGGAGGGTGCACGATCACCAAGGTCACCCAAGCGCCCGGCGCGATCTCGGACAACACGACGGGCCTGAGCCCAGGGTTCTACTACATGGATGGCCATGCCACACAACAGCACGGCGACTCGGCGCAGTACTACTCGCCGTACCTGTCGCTCGCGCCGACGTTGGACCCCGAGTGGACCGGACCGCCCGACGGTGAGGTGCGTAGCGGGCTGTTTCGCTGGCAGTTCCGGTTGCTCAACGGGAACCTGGAGTACGAGCCGTCGGCCCACAGGTACCGGAGGTTCGTGCCCGGAGCCAACGTGTACGAGAGCATTCCGCTGGCGGCAGGCATGCCGCACACCCCCTGGGTTGGCACGAACGCCTACTACTGCCCGTTCTGGGTGTACGCCGACTGGATGAGCTTCCCCTGGGCTGGCTCCTACTACTTCGGGTTCAGCTACCAAGACGACCAGGCCGACCTGTACCGCGACGGAGTGAATGACTGGTGCGTGCCTGTGGGGATGGGCCTAACGGTGCCCTCGTGCGTCACGATGGCATCGGGGGCTGACGCGTGGTTCGAGCCGGATGCCCACCTGGCCTACGCCCGGCTCGGGCGAATGGAGAGTGGGAGCCGAAGCACGTTCTATGCGGTCCGCAAGAGCATGGATTCCGACGGCGACGGCGTCATCGTGGACCCGTCACTGGATCAGCTCGTGGACGCTCTCAGCAACGACGCCGTGGTGGTGTACCGCGGGCATGGCGTCCTGACGCCTGCGCTGGCCCCGCCGGAGACCTACGTGGAGGAGCCCGACGGCGTCATCAAGACGGCTGCGCCTGGGCCTCCCGAGCACATAGGCCTGGACCTCGGCGACGGGTTCGCGTCTCCCGCCGACCTGGACGCCGCGCTGGGATCCTCGTCGCTTAGCGCGTGCAAGCTGGTGCAACTGCAGTGCTGTGCGCTCTGGCAGGAGGGGAGCGCCGACACGCAATCGTTCGCCGGCGTGGTCAGGGGGCACGGCGCGGGCGCGGTCGTCGCGTTCTACCAACCCATTACCCGTACTGGGTCCGAGTACTTCCACGCCAGGTTCTGGAAGCACCTGGCAGAGGACGCGCAGTCGGTGTGGACGGCTGCTCACAACGCTCAGACTGACACCGATGCTTACCTGACCGCCATCGGTCAGAGCTACGACTACTCGCAGATCGACACAATGCGGTGCCTCGGGGAGGGTACTGGGAACGCTCTCGCCCCTGCGTTCTGAAGAGGGAATGGAGCCCAGAATGAAAGCTGTAGCACTAGCTCTTCTGACCGGAGCGTTGGCGGGACGCGTCGCAGTGGCAGACATCAGCGTCACCGACGCACGCCGAATCGCCGAGCAGGCCGCGGGCTGGGACCTGAGCGACGCCGAGGAGCACGTTGAGGAGATCCCGCTGGGCGAAGGACGCGAACCGATCCGGGTAGTGCGCTTCACACTGGGGGACCCGGGCCCTGCCGCACGCTCCTGTACCGTCAACCTAACGCAAGGCGTCTTCAAGGGCTTCCTTCTGCCTTCGCCCGCGACCCCTTCGGGAGATGAGTCCGTTCCTCCCGACGCCGCCCTCTCCGCAGCCCGGGCGAGTGCTTCACAAGCGCTCGGTGAGGAAGCGGAGACGCTTGAGTGGACCGTGGAAGACTCGGGTCGGGATCTGTACATGGTGAAGGGCAATGGCCCGATGGCAGGCGATCCGCCCCGGGACGGACTGACCGCCACATGCTGGATCAAGGTGGCGCGCGCGACCGGTGAGGTGGTGTCGTACCACCAGACGATTCCCGTGTCGCGGGAGCCAATGCCGCTCGCGGTGGCGCGCGACGCCGCCGTCGCCGCGGCCTGTGCCGCCAGCGGGTATGACGGCGATCCGGTCGGCGAGCCCACTCTGTTCCAGGGCGGAGGCGGCGCAACGTGGTATGTGGTCCTGCCCGCGGACACCGGCCAGGTGACCTACGTGATCGATGCGGCGTCCGGCGACGTGAGCACCCTTGAGCGCGACGTGTCGTACCGCGCCCGGCCCGATCACGCGAGGCGCGTGGTGCCGCCGCGGACCCCGCCTGCGGCTGTCAGCCCAGACGCCCCCTCTCATCCTGCATTCCCCTGGCCCCTAGCCGCAGGCGCCGCCCTCCTCCTCGCCGCTGGTCTGGGTCTCGTACTCCTGAGGCGGAGGCGGTAGGGCTGACTGGGCAGGCACGGAGACCTGTCCTGAGTCGCAACGCTCATGGTAGACCCGGACAACAAAGCGCCTCCCTCGGCAATGCGGGGGAGGCGCTTCAGGTTGCGTCGTCCGTGCGCCCTACTTCTCTTCCGGCTTCTCGTCCTCATCGTCCTCGATGACGTTGACGATCTCGAAGTCCGAGGGCTCGGGGGCGCCGTCCATGGTCTCGGCGGGCGCGTCCTCGCCGTCGTCGTCGGGCTCGGAGGGGGCCGGCGCGAGACCGAGTTCGAGGAGGTCTTTGTCCGTCGCCGCCTCGATCTCCGCAAGCCGTTCCGCGCGCGCCCTGCGCCACACGGAGAGCCGCACGAAGAGCCAGTAGAGGACCAAGAGTCCGATCAGACCGAGGATGATTCCGAGCCCCACCCACACGCGATTCACGCGGTAGGACTCGATGTGGATTTTGACTCCACCCTCGGAGGAGAGGTCGCCCATCGTGAGTTTCAGCACCACGGCGCCGGCGTCGACGCTCGCGACCTCCGCGCCCGGAGCGCTGACCAGCGACTCGTCCACCCGGCCCGGCATGACGACGGTGTACAGAACCTGCGCCCCGGCCACATACACGCGGTCGCCGGGGTTCACGACGCTCCCGTCCGTGAGGGTCTCGTCGTAGATGTAGTGCTGCTTCGCGCCCACCGACTCGCGCTTGATGCTGACCAACTGGCCAAACGGATCATCGGCGGGCTTCGAGGAGCGACAAGTCGCGCAGAACTCGACCTGCTCGCCCTGATCCCACTCTTTGATGTACCAGCCCTTGCCGCGATGGAAGACCTGCTGGAGTTCGCTCTTCGCCGCGTCCCGGTGGCGCTTGTCCACGCGGCACTTGATCACCCGGCGGATGCGACAGTCCGGCGAGACCACCGTGTCGATCTCGACGCAGCCGGCGAGCGTGATCCCCAACAGCGCCACGGCGACCCACGCGAGCGCATGGGCCAGAATCCGGCGGTTTGGCAAACGGTGTTCGCGCGCGCTACTCCGCATTGGCGCTGCCCTCCTCGGCCGGGGCCCTGGCCTCCTCATAGTCCACGCGACGGGCCTGCTCCTCGAGCGCGGCCCTCCGCGCGCGGTGGCGACGGTAGGCCCCCATCGTGCCGAGCGCCCCCATCCCGCCGATCACGAGAAGCAGAAGCACCAGCCACACCAGCCCGACCTCGGTCTCGAGGCAGAGCGGCAACTGCAGAGGAACCAGAGTTCCCCAGTTGATCCACGCGGTCCACGCGAGGTAGATGACCACGAGCGC
>CAZCER010000505.1:0-4149 GCA_964497385.1 uncultured Armatimonadia bacterium
CCGGCAGGACCCGCTTCCGGACGGTCCGCTCAACCCCGAGGACAACCTGCAGGAGTTCGGCCCGATCTCCGACGAGGAACTGGCTCACATCGCCTCCCACGCGCGCCGTTTGGCGGCGGAGAGTGGCCGCGCCGTCGTCGCGACAATCGGCGGTCTCGCCTTTGGCGACATCGCCCTCGTGCCCGCGCCGTGGCTGAAGCGACCCCGCGGGATCCGGGACGTCGCGGAGTGGTATCTTTCTCTCGCTCTGCGGCCGGACTACATTGTTGAGGTCTTCGACCGGCAGTGCGCCATCGGCCTCGCGAACCTCGAGCGGATCGCGGAGGTCGCCTCGGACGCCATCGACGTCGTGATGGTCACCGGGACGGACTTCGGCACTCAGCGGGGCCTCTTCGCTTCGGTGGAGTCTTACCGGGAGATGTTCAAGCCGTTTCACCAGCGCGTGAACGCCTGGATCCACGCCCATACGCCCTGGAAGACGTTCATCCACTCGTGCGGGGCCGTCGAGCCGCTGATCGGAGACTTCATCGAGGCCGGCTTCGACATCCTGAACCCGGTCCAGTGCTCGGCGGAGGGGATGGATCCGGGCGCGCTGAAAGCGAACTACGGAGACCGCATCACCTTCTGGGGCGGCGGGGTCGACACCCAGCGGACGCTGCCGTTCGGGACGCCGGAGGAGGTCCGCGCGGAGGTTCTCGCGCGTCTTGAGATCTTCGCTCCGGGCGGGGGCTTCGTGTTCAACGCGATTCACAACATCCAGCCCAAGACGCCTCCTGAGAACGTCCTGGCGATGTTCCAGGCCGTGCGGGAGTTCGGCGGCGGCTAGGCTAATCGAGGAGACCGCGCGCACCCAACCCCTCGAGCGCGGCCAGCGCCGAAGCTTCGGTCACCCGGTGCGAGACGGGCGTCAGCGAGACCTTCCCGGCGCGCGTCGCCCCGACATCGGTCTCCTCGCACGGCGAGGGATCGGTGGCCTCACCGTAGATCCAGAGCACACGTTCTCCGTTCTCGCCCGGCGTTTCCCGAATGTCCGGTCCGTAGCCTCGGCGGCCCTGTCTCGTGACCACTACGCCCTGGAGATCCGAGAGCGGAAGCGGCGGGACGTTCACGTTTAGGACGACTCCCGCCGGAAGCCGGAGGCCCTCCGCGTACGCCTCGATGAGTCGACCGGCCAAGTGCGCGGCGGCCGAGAAGTCCTCGACGGGGCCGGTCGGGGGCCGAATCGCCGAGATGGCGATCGCCGCGACGCCCATCATGCTCGCTTCCAGCGCCGCGCCGACGGTGCCGGAGTGCAGCACATCCTCACCGAGGTTCGCACCGTCATTGATCCCCGAGACAACGAGATCAGGCCGCTCGCCCGCCAGGACGTAGATGCCAAGGGCCGCGCAGTCGGTCGGGAAGCCGCTGCATTGAAAGATCCGAACGCCATCCCGGGACTCGACCTCGGAGACGCGCAGCGGCTGATGCAGGGTGATGGCGAGCGACGACGCGCTGCGCTGGCGGTCCGGCGCGACGACAACCAGTTCCGCGTGCGGACGGAGCGCCTCGATCAGCGCCTCCAACCCCGGCGCTCCGACCCCGTCGTCGTTGGTCAGCAGAATCCGCATGATCGCTCCCTGATCGTCGGTCTACCCCCGGCTGAGCGCGTCCCCGCGAGCGGCCGGGCGGAAGTCATCGAGCACCATCCGGAGTTCCACGACCCCGCGATAGGCCTCGGTGCGTAGAGAGTAGAGCACATCCACGCGGGCGTCGCGCTGGAGTTCGCCGATGCGCTCCCCGCGCCGCCAAAGCACGCCGACCACCACGCGGTCGCCCACGCCCAGTCCCACACGGAGGTGCTTGCCCTCGCGACCGAACGGCATGGCGTATTCGACGACCAGATCACGGGTCACGAACGTCGGCCTCGGGTTCGCGGATCCGAAGGGCGCGAGGCGCTCCAGGTCGTTCGCGAGCCGGTGCGAGACCTCATGGGCGTCGAGTTCGCCGTCGTACTTGTGGATCGGCCCCATCTGAGACGGGTCGAGCGCCTCCCGAGCCGCCTGGTTGAGGCGCGTTCGCAGTTCGCCGATGCGTTCGACCGCGATCCGAAGGCCGGCGGCCATCGCGTGGCCCCCGTGCGAGAGAAGCAGATCGCTCTGCGCCTCGAGCGCGTCGGCAAGATGGAAGTCCTCGATCGAACGGCCCGAGCCTGTCGCGACGCCCCCGTCCTCGGGACACAGGACGATCGTCGGTCGGCCGTAGCGCTCGCGCACCCGCGAGGCGACGAGGCCGGCCACGCCCTTGTGCCAGTTCCGCCCGCTCAGCACCAGCACCGCGTCCTCGCGGAGCATCCGTTCATCGCCCGCGAGCAACCGCTGCGCCTCGTCGAGCATCGTCTGTTCCACGGCCTGACGCTCCGCGTTCTGACGGTCCAACTCCCGGGCCAGAGCTTCCGCCTCCGCGCGATCCGAGGTGAGGAGAAGCCGCAGGGCGGCGTTCGCATGGTCGAGGCGCCCCGCAGCGTTCAGACGAGGGGCCAGGATGAACCCGACGTGGTACGCGTCGAGCGGACGGTCGGCCAAGTCCACCGAGCGCAGCAGCGCCCGGAGCCCGACCTTGCGTGTGGCGCGCAAGCGCTCGAGGCCTCTCGCCGCGATGACCCGGTTCTCGTCCACGAGCCCCACCACGTCCGCGATCGTGCCCATGGCCGCGAGGTCGAGATACGCGCTCTGAAAGCGAAGCGCCGAGTGTCCGAGCGCCTCGGTGACGCCTTGCACGAGCTTGAACGCGACGCCCACTCCGGCAAGATCGCGAAACGGGTAGGGGCAGTCGGGCCGCTTCGGGTTGAGAACCGCGACGGCCTCGGGCAGGTCCGGGCCCGGCTCGTGATGGTCGGTGACGATCAGGTCGACTCCCGCCGCTCGCAAAGACTCGGCGACCGTGAGCGCGCGCACCCCGCAGTCGCAGGTGACCACCAGCGACGCCCCGACCTGTCGCGCGACCTCAAGCACGCGCTCACTGAGCCCGTAGCCCTCCGTGAAGCGATCCGGGATGTAGGCGTGGACGTCCGCTCCGAGGCGCCCGAGGGAGCGCACGAGGAGCGCCGTGGCGGTGAGACCGTCCACATCGTAGTCCCCGTGAACAAGGACCGTCTCCCCCGAGCGCGCGGCCCGGGTTACGCGGTCGACCGCGGCGCCCATGTCGGCCATCGCGCGCGGGTCGTGGAGTTCCGACAGACTCGGACTCAAGAACGCCTCCGCCGCGGATGGATCCGTGACGCCCCGCGCCGCCAGCACGCGCGCCACGGGCGGGGCGATGTCGATCGAACGGAGGAGATCTCGCGGGTCCGAGGGGCGCTCGTTGCGCGGGATCCAGCGGCTTGGCGGTCTGAGCGGCGGCGGTGGCATGACCCCGCTATCCAAGCGGGCGCAATCGGTTCTGTCAACCGGTGACACGGCCCCATGCGGCGAAGGTGATGCCGCCGCCCCAACCGAAACGGACACGGTTGAACGGAGGAGCTTTCCCCTTGGCAGCACAGCCAGAGAACGGGCGCCTGCTGTCCGTCGCCGGCGTCACCAAGTCGTTTGGCGGCGTTCATGCGCTTCGCGGCGTCGATTTCGATCTCCGCGCCGGTGAGGTGCACGCGCTCGTTGGTGAGAACGGGGCGGGCAAGTCCACCCTCATGAAGATTCTTGCCGGCAACCAGTTCGCCGACTCGGGCTCGGTCCGCGTCGGCGACAGGGAGGCGCGCTTCAGCACGCCTCGCGAGGCGCAGCTCGCCGGCGTCGCCATCGTGCATCAGGAACTCTCGCTCGTGCCGAACCTCACGGTCGCGGAGAACATCTTCGCGGGGCGTGAACCGACGCGCGCCATGGGGTTTGTGGACCGGCGGAGGCTCTACGGCGAGGCGGCGGCGGTCCTGAGCCCCCTCGGCGTGGACCTCGATTGGCTCGACGCCCTTCGCCCGCCCACGCCTTCGGCCGGCCCGCCCTCCATCCTCTGGAACCACCGCTGGGAGTTCGACAAGGCCCCGTCCACTTTCGCCAGCGCCGTCGAGTCGCTCGCCGCCGAAGGTGTCGACTTTCGCCTCATCCTCGCCGGCGACCCGGGCATCAACCCCCACCCGGCTCTCGTGGGACTGCGCCAGTCGGTCCCCGGCCGTATCGACCA
>CAZCER010000506.1:0-4139 GCA_964497385.1 uncultured Armatimonadia bacterium
GGGCGGCGGCCTCGTGATGCTCCTCCATCGGCGGTGGTCCGAGACCGAGCACCTCACGTACCCGATCCTCGAGGTGCCCGCCGCGCTCTCGGACACGCGCCGGCCGCTCTTCGGCGGCAAGCCCTTCCTCCTGGGGTTCGCCATCGCCGCCGGGATCGAGACCCTCAACAGCCTCAACACCCTCAACCCGGTCTGGCCGGGCATCCCGGTCCGCGCCTGGCACCCGCCCTTCAACCTCGCCGCGCAGATCTCCGACCACCCCTGGAGAGCCATCGGCTACATGCCGCTCTCGTTCTACCCGTTTGCGATCGGGCAGGGGTTCCTCCTGCCCACGAACCTCTCGTTCTCGTGCTGGTTCTTCTACCTCCAGTGGCAGGCTCAGAAAGTAGTCTGCGCGTGGCTCGGCCTGAGCGGCGTCCCGAACGCTCCCTTCATCCGAGAGCAAGCCTTCGGCGGCTTTTTAGGACTCGCGCTCTTCGCCGCGTGGCTCTCCCGAGCGGGCTGGATGCGGGAGGTGCGGGCGGCGTGGTTCGGCCCGCCCGGTCCCGAGTCACGGGACGCCCGCGTCGCGCTCACGTGCCTCACCGTCGGCTTCGTGGGGCTGGTGTGGTTCAGCATCCATGCCGGCATGAGCCCGGCCTACGCGATCGCCTTCTTCACGGTCTTCCTGGCCATCGGGCTCGCCGTCACGCGCATCCGCGCCGAGATGGGCCTGCCGGTGCATGACCTCCACTTCTCGGGTCCGACACAGATGCTGCCCGAGGTGCTCGGAAGCCGGAACCTGAGCCGCGGGAACCTCGCCGTCGGGGAACTCTACTACTGGTTCAACCGCGCATACCGCTCCCACTACATGCCCCACCAGGCGGAGGGCTTCCGCTTTCTCTCCGGGCGGGGCGGGCTCGCGGGCAACATGGGTCTCTTCAGCCTCGCGTGGGGGCTCGGGGTGGCGCTCTCGTTCCTGATCCAGCTCAAGCTGGTGTTCAAAGCCGGCGGAGCGGCCGGCTGCGTCTCGACCGTTCCGCTCTGGATCGGCGGCGAGCCCTGGCGCGAGTACATGACCCATGTGAACGCGCCCGTGGGCCCGAACGTGCGGGGCGCGGGCGCGATCCTGTTCGGGATGGCGTTCACCATGACGGGGATGCTGGTGAGCACGCGGTTCAGCTCCTGGCCAGTCCATCCGGTCGGCTACGCGGTCTCCTCGAGCTGGGCGATGGAGCGCCTCTGGTGCCCGCTGCTGATCGCCTGGGCCTGGAAGGCGCTTCTCACCCGCTATGGCGGCGGAACCGCCTACCGGCGCGCGGTCCCCTTCGCGGTCGGCTTGGTGGTGGGCGATTTCGTCTCCGGCGGCCTCTGGAGCGTCTACGGCATGGTCCGCGACCTGCCGATCTACAGGTTCTGGGACTGAGCGTACCGCTGGGTGCGGGTCGAGCGGTCGTGGGCGGCGCGTGAGCCGTCCCGCGCTATGGCGGCTGTGCATCGTGCTGCTGTCTGGTGCTTGCGAACTTGTCCCAGTGGTTTGGCGATCTATGGATGTAGATCATGCCTCCGCTGCGGACGCTGAGCTTGGCGCCAGGCTCTATCCTGCGGCTGCAGCGCTCCAGAGTGGCAACGAGCCGCAGGAACCAAGCCATGCGCGCGACCTTGGTCTCCCCTGGCAACGCGTTCGGGACGAAGACCGCTATAAGGCCCTTTGCGGTGAAGTATCGGTTCTCGCTTGGCCGCCTGCTGATCCTCGAGTCGGCCGTTATGACGACTCGCTCCTGGTCCGCTACGATCGGGAGCCAGGTGGGGTCCTTGCAGCCCTTCCACCCATTGGAGATTGTACCGGTGGTGTCCAGATCACACGCCAAGAGCAACTGGCGAGGAATGTCCCCGAGGTTCTCATCGATGAAGTACCTCATGCGGCGTGCGAGAGCGCAGCGGATCGCTCCGCGAGTAGGCGCTCGAACTCAGCACCGGCCACGACGGCTGCCTCCGGTATGGCGAACCAGCTCGCGACTGCCTCAGCCGAACCGTAGGCGCGAAGGCAGTCAGCCAGCACTGCCGTCTCAATCCCGACCTCCTCGACAAACGGGCGGCCGAAGCGGCGTTGTGGATCAATGACAACCTTCCCGTGACCTTCCGGGGGGTGGTACGCCGCCGCCGTGCCGTCGATGAGCGCGACGTGGTCTCGCAAGTATGGCGTTATGACCTCGGCGATGACCTGCTGGCCCCTGGCGACATCGAGAAGCAGGCGCTCACGTGTCGTGCCCAGCGCGGCCGGCCCGGCTAAGCGGATCTCCTCGAAGATGCGCCTGCCATCTGTACTGAAGCTAATCGATGCCAACGGGTGACTCAGCCCCGTCGTGTGGCGAGCGATCCGAGCGGCCTCCTTCACCACCTTCGGGTTGACGCCTCGCGACACGAAGTGATGCACGAAAAGGAGTTCCATCAGGTCGCGGAATGTCACCGAGCCATCGTCCTCGAGCCCTGGCACCTCCCGCTCGATGACCGGGGCGTAGCTGACCTCCACGCCCTGTCGGCGTCGGCTGTAGCCTGACGCCCACCGCCGAACGGCAGCGGGACGCGCACCAATGAGAGCGGCCGCGCGCGGAATGGAGTACATCCCCAGCCCAAGAAGCGGGTCTAGCTCGTGGGCAGTCATCATCGCAGCCCCTCCTCTCCTACAAGACAGCCGACTCCCGCCCTCAGGTTCACTTCATTAGACGCCTGGACCTGCTCCGGGTCTCCCCGCGACGCTCCCGGCCGTTCAGCTCCCCGCTCTCGGTGGGCTGACCGGCGCCCTGACGGTGAGCGCGATCGGCGGGTCGCGCGCGGCCAGGTTGCGGTAGGAGCGCCTCGCGGAGTGAAGCGCCCAAGAAGGCTCCCCCTCGCCCCCGCCGAATGCCCGCATGGGATGGCCGCAGGGAGGCCGCGGTATGTCCGCGATCAGAGCAAACGTGCTCGGAAGCGCGATCCTCGCGCTCACGCTCCTGGGAGGCGCAGCCATGGCTGACGCGACGCTCTTCGACTTCGAGGGTCCCTTCGACTTCGCCGCCGTCGAGGCCCGCGACGCTCGGGTGAGCGCGGGCGGGTCGCCCGAAGACACGCGCCTCCGGATCGACTTCGGCCACGCCGAGACCTGGCCCGGCATCACACTTCCCGCCCCCGGCGGCAAGTGGGACCTCTCGGCCTACACCTACCTCGAGTTCGAGGTCACGAACGTCGGCGACCAGGAGGTCAAGGCCATGGTCCGGGTCGACAACCCCGGAGCGAACGGCCAGGACTTCTGCGTCCAGACCGGCGTCGACGTGCCCCCCGGTGAGACGCGCACCCTCCGAGCCGACCTCC
Source organism: uncultured Armatimonadia bacterium (assembly GCA_964497385.1). Classification (GTDB taxonomy): domain Bacteria; phylum Armatimonadota; class Zipacnadia; order UBA1398; family UBA1398; genus CAZCER01. Next base: position 3,331 of record CAZCER010000506.1, read on the forward strand.
CGCACCGCCTGACCGACGCGGACGGGAACCCGATCGAACTCTTCGGCATGAGGGGCTACCCGCACGGGACGCGCGGCCAGTCGACGTTCGATGCGACGAACGTGACGCAGATCCTCGTCTTCGTGGCCCAGCCCGGGCGGGACTACTCCATCGAGATCGACGACATCCGCGTCGGAGGGACCTACACGCCGCCCATCGCGAACGCCGCGGACTTCTTCCCCTTCATCGACGCCCTCGGCCAGTACATGCACGCCGACTGGCCCGGGAAGACCCACTCGCCCGAGGAGTTGGCCGCGAACGCCGAGGCCGAGCGCGCGGACCTCGACGCCCACCCCGGACCCGAGAGCTGGGACAAGTGGGGCGGCTGGGCCGGTGGGCCAACTCTCGAGGCGACCGGGTTCTTCCGGACGGAGAAGGTCGACGGGAAGTGGTGGCTCGTCGATCCCGATGGGAAGCTCTTCTTCTCCCACGGTGTGGACTGCGTCGGCGCGTGGGGTGACAGCACCCCGCTCGAGGACCGAGAGCACTGGTACGCCGACCTGCCCGCCGCGGACTCGCCCCTCGGCGCCTTCTACGGCACGGGTCGCTCGATCCACTACTACTACGAGGGCCGCACCGTCCGGACGTTCGACTACGGGGCCGCGAACCTCGCACGGAAGTACGGCGACGACTGGTGGGCCAAGTTCGCGGGCATCTCGCACGAGAGGCTCCGGAGCTGGGGCGTGAACACGATCGCGAACTGGAGCGAAGAGGGCCTCTACCTCCAACGGAAGACCCCGTACGTGGTCTCTATCTGGTTCGGCGGGCGG
>CAZCER010000507.1:0-4133 GCA_964497385.1 uncultured Armatimonadia bacterium
TAAGGCATATATGCGCCGCGCAAGGGGTCCGACCTTCACGCGCCGAACGATCCCAGGCACCGCGCAACCGGCCTACGACGCCGCGGCGCGGGCTTACGGCCGAAGGAGGCTGGCAAGGTGATTATTGGAGTACCACGCGAGGTCAAAGATTGGGAAGGCCGGGTGGCCATGACGCCGGCGGGCGTCCGGCAAGCGACGGCCTCCGGTCACACGGTCCTCGTGGAGACGACGGCGGGCGAAGCGAGCGCGGTGACCGACGGGGAGTACCGCGCGGCGGGGGGAGAGATCGTATCCACGGCCGATGAGGTCTGGGAGCGCGCGGAGATGATCGTGAAGGTCAAGGAGCCGATCGCGTCCGAGTACGCCAAGCTCCGGAAAGACCTGGTTCTCTTCACGTATCTCCATCTCGCGTCCTCACGCGCGCTGACGGACGCGGTCATCGGCTCCGGCTGCGTCGGCATCGCTTACGAGACCGTGCAACTGCCGGACCGGTCGCTTCCGCTGCTCGTCCCCATGAGCGAGGTCGCGGGGCGGCTCTCGGTCCTCGACGGCAACCACTACCTGAGTCGCGCGGAGCAGGGGCGCGGTACGCTCCTGTCCGGCGTGCCCGGCGTGCGGCCGGCGAACGTGTTCATCCTCGGCGCCGGCATCGCGGGCCGCAACGCCGCTCAGATGGCCCACGGCGTCGGCGCGAACGTCACCGTGACCGACATCGACGCGAACAAGCTCCGCTACCTCGATGACATCTACCACGGCAAGCTCACCACCGTGGTCTCCAACATGATGGTCATCGACGAGTACGCCCGCCAGGCCGACCTGGTCATCGCCGCGGTCCTTGTGCCCGGCGCGGCCGCGCCGCGGCTGGTGACCGAGGAGACCGTCCGGAACATGAAGCAGGGCGCGGTCATCGTGGACATCGCGATCGACCAAGGCGGCGCCGTCGAGACGATCGAGCCGACCACGCACTCGGATCCGATCCGCGTGAAGCACGGGGTCGTTCACTACGCGGTCACGAACATGCCGGCCGCCGTGCCGCGCACCTCGACCTGGGCGCTCACGAACGCCACTCTGCCCTACGTGGTGAGCATCGCCAATAGGGGTTGGAAGAAGGCCCTCGGCGACGACCCGGCGCTTCGCGCGGGCCTGAACTGCGTGGGCGGGGCCTGCACCTGTGAGGGCGTCGCCAAGACGTTCGGACTGGACTACACCGATCCCGCGTCCGTGGTCAAGTGAGCTTTCGCCAAATGGTGTACGGAGGGGCCGCATTGGGCCCTTCGACCGCGCTCAGGGCTTCGGTGGGCCCCAAACCGGCCCATTGCCGCTACGCACGTCCCGCACGAGGAGCCGGAGGCACGACGCTCCATGCAATGGGCCGGTTGGGGTCCCTCCGAGAGCAACCATGCGCGCTGCTCGATTTGCGCAAGGCTCATTGGGAGACCGAGAAGCGACAGAGTGAGAGCGAGTGCCGGACCGACGTTCGCGTCCGGCACTCGCTTCGTTGTGCGCCCTACCCTTCCGCCAAGTCGTAGAGCGTCACGCCGGAGGCGAGCTTGGGGTAGAAGTACGTTGACTTGTGGGGCATGCGCTGTCCGGCGGCGCACACCTCCACCATCTCGTCCACCGTGGGGGACCGCACCAGGATCGCGAGGTCGAACCGGCCCGAGGCCACGAGCCCGAGCGCCTCGTCCGCGTCGCGAGAGTGGCTCACCCCGCCGGCCGCGTCGATGTGGTCGGCGGTCAGTCCGAGAGCCTTCTCGATAAGCACGCGGTGGAGGAGCGTCAGCGGCTGCTTCCTCGAGATCGGGTGTAGGCTAGGGAGCAGCTCGCCCAGCTTCGCGGGCTCCTCGATGACCACCAGCGCAAGACCGTCCCGCGTCGCGAAGACGAACGTCGGCTTGTCGGTCGAGGTGCGCTCGAGGCGCTCCACCGCTTGGCGGCCCGGCGACGCGTCGATGCAAGTCACCGAGGCGTACGGCTTGAGGGCCTCCAGGTCGGGCGCCTTCCCTCCGCAAGCGAAGAGCCGGTGGGTTCCATAGGCGCGGACTCCGGGACAACGAGCGTTCACGGCGCAAGCGATCGTGCGCGCTCCAGGGAGGTTCGTCCCCAGCCTGCCCGTGCGCTCGGCGTGCCCCAAGGCCGCCGTGTAGCGGTGATGTCCGTCGGCGATGATGAGCGGCTGCCGCGCGAACGCCTCCGACGTGCGCGCCAACGCCTCCGGATCGGACACGCGGCGCACCCGGTGAACGGTGCCCTGAGCGTCCGTATAGTCGGCGACCACTTCGCTCTCGACCGAGTGCAGCGCGTCGAAGACCATGGTGTCGGGCGGATCGTAGAGCGTGAACACGAGCGAGAAGACCGCGTCGGTGGCGGCGAGCAGGCGCTCGCGGTCCGAGAGCGGGCCAGGGAAGACCTCTTCATGAGGCAGCACGTCGCCGGCGTCGAACGGCGAGAGCTTTAGCGCCCCGATCACCCCGTGCCGGCACATCGGCAGGCCGGTGACAAGGTCATCGAAGAGGCAGTCGTACATGTAGTACGCCGGGGCGTCATCCCTCCGCAGAACGCCGGAATCGCGCCACTCTCGCCAAAGCCTCGCGGCTCGAGCGTAGTGCTCCGCGGTGAACGACTCTCCGTGCGCGGGTTTCCCTAATATCAGGTGGATGATGTGATGCTCGCTCGAGGACGCCATCGCGGCCGCCTCCTCAGCGGAGATCACATCATAGGGCGGGGCGAGAACGGCGCCCGCTCCACCCACGCGCTCGAGGTCGTACCGCCAAGCACGAAAAGGCGCAAGGTCGGCCATGCGGGGAAACCCCTTTTCTAGCATCCTCCCCCCGTCATCAAAGCACAGCGCCTCGGATCGCGCAAACCGCCTTCGCTCCCGAAGCCGGAGGGAGCGGGCGCGACCCAACGGAATAGTCATCCACCGCTTACTGGCTGGAGGGAGTGCCGACGTTGCCCCGCTTGCTCACCATCGAGGGCGCTCCGCGCTCGGGAATCACGCGGCGACTGGTCACGCTTGCGCTCGAAGCCGCAACGGCCGGCGCGCCCGCTCTTCTCATCGAGCCCACCGTGGACCACGCCGAACGAGCGCTCGACCGCCTGCGCGCGATGGAGCCCTCGCGGGAGGTGCGTGCTCGCGTCCGGGTGAGCACGCCCGGCGGGCTCGCCCGGCAGATCCTCCGGCAGGCAGGGATCGCCGCGGAGGTGGACCTCGATGACGCCGTCTCCGCGATGCTCCTCGAACGCGCCGCCGACGAGGTCCTCCGCGACCGCGACAACGTGCCCTTCGCGCGCGAGGATGTGCGGAGATCGGCGGTGTTCGTGGACGACCTCGCCGCCTTCGTCGAGGCTCTCAAGCGCGCGCGGATCAGTTCCGAGGCGTTCGAGGCGGCCGTGCCGCGCTCCGGCTCCGCACGCCTGCACGCCCTCGCCGCGATCTACCGCGCCTTCCAGAGGACCCTTGAGGGCGGACGCGCCTACGACACGCAGGGGGCGCTCTGGCTTGCGGTCGAGACCCTTCGCTCCGGGGAGGCGCCCCCGCCGGCGTACGCGCTAGTCGCCGTCGACGAGGCGCAGGACCTCTCGTCTCTGGATCTCGATCTCCTTGCTCTCGTCGCCAAAGCCCCGACCGTGCGCGACGTGGTGCTCGGCTTGCGGCGGGGCCTCGCGACTCAGCGGTTCCGAGGCGCCGTGTCCGACGCTCCCGCGCGCCTGGCGGAACTTGTCGCACCCAAGTCGGAGAGCCGAGAGACGCTCCACGACTCAGTCACCGATCTCGGCGCGTTCGCCCGCGCCGTTTCTCTGCTTCGGCGCCCTCCCGAGCCGCTGACGCCGGCGGCGGCGCGCACCGACCACGTGGTCTACGCGCGGCGCGAGGATGAACTCCGCGGGCTCGCCTGCGAGGTGCGGGCGCTCGCTCGGGCCGGCGCGCCCCTCTCCGACATCGCCGTTCTCGTGCGCACGGTCGCCGCGCGGCGCCTTGTGGCCACCGTGCTCGAGGAGCACCGCGTGCCGACCTGACGCGAGCAGGGCATCGTCGTCCATATGCGTCAGCGTGGCCGTCCTTCGATCCTACGTCTGCGCCGTGACAGCCGAAAGGGCGATCGCCTCATATGAGGAACTCAGCCGTAAGC
>CAZCER010000508.1:0-4133 GCA_964497385.1 uncultured Armatimonadia bacterium
GTCGGGGAGGTTCGTCGCCGGATTCCGCTTCTGCGTGTGGATGAAGTCGGGGAACTTCAGCGGGTCGCGGATGAAGAAGACCGGGGTGTTGTTGCCAACGAAGTCGTAGTTGCCTTCCTCCGTGTAGAACTTCACCGCGAACCCGCGCGGGTCGCGCGCCGTGTCCGCCGAGCCCTTCTCCCCGCCCACGGTCGAGAACCGTGCGAAGGTCTCCGTCTTCTTGCCCACCTGTTATAGGAACGCGGCGCAGGTATACTGAGTGACGTCGTGCGTCACCTCGAACACACCGTACGCCCCCGCGCCCTTCGCGTGGACAACGCGCTCCGGAATTCGCTCACGGTCGAAGTGGGCGAGCTTCTCCATAAGATGCACGTCCTGGAGAAGCGCGGGCCCGCGCTGCCCCGCGGTCATCGTGTTGAGGTCATCGGGAACCGGAACGCCGAATGCGGTGGTCAGAGAGGGCTTCTCGTCTGGCATAGCACACCTCCGTGGGGTATACGGCGACGCCGCAGGGCGACGCTTCGCGCGGACCGCGGGAACGGGAAATCCGACCCGCTTCAGCCTGGCGTAGTGTAGAATGCAGCTTATCACTAGTCAAGAGCGATCACGAATGCCTAGCCACAAGAACAACCCGTCAGTGGACTCGAGCCTGCGGCTTGACGCGATACTCACGCGCCTGCACGAGCGCGGCGGCCGCGTCACGCCCCAGCGCCGCGCGCTGATCGCGGAGTTCCTCCGGCGCGAGGACCATCCGTCCGCCGAGACTCTGCACAAGGCCGTGCTGCCCGACTACCCATCCATGGCGCTCTCGACCGTCTACGACACCCTCCGACTCCTCGTCGAACTCGGCGAAGCCGCTGAGGTGCTCCTCGGCGGCTCCGAAGCTCGCTTCGATCCCATCGTGTCGGACCACTGCCATCTCATCTGCACGCGCTGCGGGCGCGTAACCGACGCGGCGGTCGGCGAACTGCCGACCCCGACCGTCCCCCCGGAGCTGCTGAGCGAACACGGCTTCACCGCCGAGCGCGCCGTGCTCGACGTCTTCGGCCTCTGCGCCGCGTGCCAGTCCGACGCTCGCCGACGCTCGCCTCAACCGTAGCCTACGCCCGAGCGCCCCCGCGTCCTCTCGCCTCCCCTAACACGGCTTGCTCCCCCCCCCCAGCCTGTGTAAGCTGAAGCGAAGACCAGGCCCGTGTTTGCACGCCAAGGTGGCAATGATGGAAACCTGGGAACGTTTCTCGGACCGAGCGCGACGCATGGTCCTGATGGCCTCCGATGAGGCCGGAAGGCTCGGCGCCGACGAGTTCGGGCCCGAGCACTTACTGCTCGCGATCCTCTCCGAACCCGAGAGCACCGCAGCCCTCGTCCTCCACTTCCTCGGCGTCCCCGTCGGCGAACTCGAGAGCGAACTCCGTGCCGCCCTAGGCTCCGCCGGAGCCAAGGGGCCGACCTCACCCCGTCCCAGCCCGGACCTCAAAGAGGCGTTGCGCATGGCCGTCCGCGAAGCGAAACAGGCCCGGCACGAGGTCGTCGGCACCGAGCACCTCCTGCTCGGACTCGTTCATGTCGGCGGACGCGACGTACTCGGACTCCGGAACCTCGACCTCAGCCGCGTCCGCGAGGCCATCGAGGACTGCGGCGGTGCGCACGCGGAGCACCCCGCCGGAGGGGTCGGCGCCTATCCCGTCGACCGGGCCCCCATTCCGCGCGCCGGGACGGACGACGCGCCCCCGCTGCTGGCCGTTCACTCCCTGGAGGCCGATGACTCCGACCCGATCGTGCGTCAGCGCCTGACCGACGAGGTCCTCCCGCGCCTCGCCGTGGCGATCCAGGCCGTCGAGTCGTTGGACTGTGAGGACGCCGACAAACACCACGCCCTTCTCGAACTGGAGCGGACCCGAGCGACCGTCCTCGAGATCATCGCCGGCATCGTGGAAGACGACGACGCAATGTAGGGGCGTCGGCTTGCCGCGCCCAGGTCGGCTTGCCGCGCCCAGGTCGGCTTGCCGCGCCCAGGTCGGACGCGCGCCGGACCGCGCCCCGTCCGAAGTCACGCAAGACCGGCGCGTGTGGCGCCGGAACACCGTGTAGGGAGAAGTGCCGATGTCGCCCTTATTAGCGCTCATGCTGTCCCTTGCCATCGCCCAGCCCGCCGACCATCCCGCCCCCCAGCCCGAAGACCGCTTCATCGTGCTCTCCGAGTTCCAGGTCTGGGCCGACGCCTCAGGCCCCGAGGTCTTCAAGGAACTCAGCGACATGTACAACCGCATCGGCTACTCCCACGTCTTCAGGCTCTATCCTCACTACGAGTACTACGTCTGGGACGCCAAGCGCATGCGCGGATGGGTGGACGAGGCCGTCGAACTCGGCGCGTTCAACGTCTTCTGCATCGGAGACGACACCCGCACCGCGCAGGGGCATCTCCTGACCGACGCCGGCCTGAACCCCGATCTCGCCGGCGCCTACAACGAGATCGTCGAGTACGCGCACGAGAAGGGCTTCATGGTCGCCGTCGAGCCGCACGGCCTCCCCGCTCCGCGCGACCAGGAGCGCTTCGAGGCATGGCTCCGCACCTGGGTCGGGCCGGACGTGCCCAAGGAGCGCCGCGCCGACATCATCAAGCTGAGCCTCGAGTGGTTCCAGGCGTATGGGTACAACCCGGCCATAGCCGATGAGGTCGAGGCTTTCATGGAGGCCGCCAAGGTGGTGTGCCCCGATGTGCTCGTGTACATCGACTCCATCGGAAACATCTGGAAGACCCCGCAGCCCTTCCATTCCTGGCTTCTCGGCCAGTACCCGGGCACCATCGTCAGCCACTACCTCGGCACGGAGCAGGTCGAGGCGTTCCGAGCCATGGGCGCCCGCAACATGATGGTCCAGATCAACCCCTGCGAACTCGAGAAGGGCGCCGGGCAGTTCTTCATCTACCACGACCAGACGGTGCGGTTCCTGAAGGACATCGTGAAGGCCCGCGTCCCCTATGTCTCGCTCGCAGGCGTGAACTTCGGGTACAACCGCTACAACTACGACCTCTTCCTCGACATCCTCCGCCCGCACCTCGCGCTCGCGAAGGACCTCGACTTCCTCCGTGCGACCATCGTGCCTGACGAGATTGCCGACCCCGCCACCAAAGAAGAGGTCGCCGCGCGCTGCCTCGAACTCCGCGCCGCGCGCGACGCGGAGAAGGACCCGCCCGTGCCCGCAAACGCCGCCGGCGCCCCGGCCTTCTTCGCCGAGTGCCCCGACGCGACGCGCTCCGTCCGCTTCCTCGCGGGACTCGGCGACGGCGCCATCGCGCCACGCCTCGAAGGCCCGATGACCGACCCACCGAGCGCCCGCCCGGCGGCCGCGACATTCGGCCTCGACTTCGGCGAGCGGCGCACCATCTCGAAACTCACCGTCACGCCCTGCCTCCACCCGGATGAGGACGTCTACGTCGCGACCGACTTCCGACTGGAGTACCGCGTGGACGGTGAGTGGCGCACGCTGCCCGGCGGCGAGGTCACCGGCAACGCCCTGCGAGTCTTCGCCCTGGAGTTCGACCCGGTCACCGCCGATGCGGTACGAATCGTCATCGCCTCAGAGACCGACGACGGCCATGGCAACTACCGCGCCTGCTGCCAGGAACTGAACGCATCCTGATCCACCCTCCACGTGTCCCGGTCGTCCTCGGCCGGGCCTGGATCCTCCCCCGCTGGAACGCTGCGGCGCATACGCCTCGCGGGCGCGGACGGCGGGGGAGGTCGGGCGGGGGCACGTGTGTCGCACCCTGGGGTAGTCGGATCGTCTCGGTCCGAACAGAGGAAGGTCTCGCTCCCTCCCGTACCGAAAGCCGCCTCCGAGGTCTCCCCGAGCGAACCGTAACGCAGCGCATCGCTCGGACCTCTTCAGGATGACGGAACGCGCAAGACGTGACAGGACGCTATGCCGGTAGGGTGCCGGCGCGACTCGGGTTCCACGACAGGTGCGGCGCGCGGGGGCGCGCCGAGAGGATCTGGAGGGACAGGACATGCAACGCACCAGCACTTGCACGGTACGTGGATCAGTGGCACGGGGGGCGAAGAGTGGCACGCGGCGCTTGCCGCTCCGCTTCCTCGCAAGCCTGACCGTGGTCGGGGCGCTCCTGAGCTTGT
>CAZCER010000509.1:0-4130 GCA_964497385.1 uncultured Armatimonadia bacterium
CATCCTTGCGCTCGTTGTTGTGCTCTCCGCGGCGGGGTGCCTGATCGCCGCCTCGCAACGCTTTGTGGCTGACGTGGCCCCGCTGGAGCCGCGATCGGTGCGGGTCTCCTATCCGACGCGGGAGGGCGAGGCGGTCTGGTACACGTCGCTTCCCGCCGCCCACGCGGATCGCCTCTCGAACGCCTTCTCGGACCGCACGGGCATTGGGGTGCGAGTGGTCCGCGCCTCCGCGTTCGCGATGCGCGAGCGCCTCGACGACGAACTGGCCGCCGGGGAGTGCGCGGCCGACGTGGTGCCCGTGGCGGACGTGGGCGCCTACGTCGAACTGGAGGCCCGGGGCGAGTTGGCGCCGCTCGCCGGCCTCGGCACGGCGTCGATTCCGGCGCGCTTCCGCCCTTCGGACTACTGGGTCGGGTTCTCCGGGTTCGGCGTCTGCATGGCCTATGATGAGACGCGGGTGGCGGATCCTCCTGAGCGCTGGGAGGACCTTCTGGATCCCAAGTGGCGCGGGGAACTGGGGCTTGAGAGCATCGAGAGCGCGGGCTCGCAGTACGGGCAGTATTACCTGCTGCGCGAGCTTCTCGGGAAAGCTTTCTGGCAGCGCCTCCTCACCGAGCAGCAACCGCGGATCTACGCGACGACGAACGACCTTGCCGACGCGCTGCTCGAGGGCGAGATCGCCGTCGCCGCGGAGTTCAGCACCTCGACGGCCCACAACTACCGCGCGATGAAGGGCGTCCCCATCCGAGCCGTATGCCCAACCGAGGGCGTTCCCTACGTCCTCACCCCCACCGCCATCCCGGCGCGCGCCCCGCATCCGCGTGAGGCGCGAGCCTTCACGCAGTTCCTGCTGTCGCGGGAGGGGCAGCGGCTCATGCAGCGCTTGACGTTTCGGTATCCGGTGCGCGATGACGTGGCCCCGCTCGAGGGCATGCCGGCGCTGGACACGCTGACCTTGCTCCTTCCCGAGAGCGCCGAGGACTACGCGCGCGCGCGCGACGCCTACGTCATTGAGTTCGGCCAGATCCTGGACGGAGGTCCGTCGTGAGGGGCTTCCGGGTGCGCTGCGGCCTGCGGACCGTCGCCGTGGCGCTGGCCGTGACGACGGCCGGCGCCTGCCTCGCGTTCTCCGCTCTGGTCGCCCGCCAGGCGGCCGTCGCGCACATGGGCGCGGTCCGGGAGAACGAACGGCGGGCGCATCTGGAGTCTCTGGCGCACTCCCTCGCCCCGATGCTCGAGTCCTATGACTACGGCGCGGTGGAGCGGATCATCTCCTCGGCGCTGATCCATGAGGCGATCGCGTCCATCCGGGTGACGAGCGCCGCCGGACGCCTCGTGCGGAGCGCGACCGATGACGCGGCGGACGTGCGCGACATCCACGTTGTCCGCGCGCCGATTGAGCGCGACGGCGCGGCGCTTGGCGTGTTGGAGATAGGCTTCTCCGACGCTCCGGTGAAGGCGCAGATTCGTCGGATCGTCCGAGGCCTGGTGATAGGGCTTGCGGGCGTGTTCCTCGTGGTGGGCGTCTTGGTGTTCGCCACACTGGACTGGTTCGTGATTCGGCCGATCCGCGCGCTCACCCGTGCGGTGGAGGGCACGGGCCCGGAGACGCTGTCGCGCCGGGTGGAGGACGATCACGGAGGCGAACTGGGAGCCCTGGCGCGCAGCTTCAACGCGATGGCCCACCGTCTCGAAGCCTCCTACCGCTCCCTCCGCGAGACGAGCGACCGCTACCAGTCTCTCTTTGAGGGCAGCCCGATCGCTCTGTGGGAAGAGGACTTCTCGGCGGTGAAGCGCCGCCTGGACGCCTTGCGCGCCGACGGCGTGACCGACCTCGCAGCCCACTTCGACGCGCGCCCGGAAGACCTGCGGGCCTGCGCGGCGGAGGTGCGGGTGGTCGATGTGAACGCGACCGCCGTTCAGATGCTCCACTTTGGCAGCAAGGCGGAGCTGCTCACGAGTCTGAACCGGATCTTCCGCGAGGAGTCCTATGGGGTGTTCCGTGACGAGATCGTCGCGCTGGCCTCCGGCGCTCGGACTTACCGCACCGAGGTGGTGAACCGGACGCGGAGCGGAAACGAGATCCACGTGCGTCTCGATCTGGCCGTGATGAGCGGCTACGAGGACACCTGGAACAAGGTGCTCGTGTCCTTCGCCGACATCACCGACCGCGTGCTCGCCGAGGAGCAGCTTCGTCAGCACCGGGAGCACCTGGAGGACCTCGTTGTCGAGCGGACCGCGGAGCTTGCGGTCGCGAAGGACCAGGCGGAGTCCGCGGACCGGCTGAAGTCCGCGTTCCTGGCCGCCATGTCGCATGAGCTGCGGACCCCGCTCAACTCCATCATCGGCTTCACGGGGCTCCTGCTTCAGGAGTTGCCGGGCCCGCTGAACGAGGAGCAGACGGTGCAGATGGGCATGGTCCAGACCAGCGCCCGACACCTGCTCAGCCTGATCAACGACGTTCTGGACATCTCCAAGATTGAGTCAGGGCAGCTCGACGTCGCATGCGCGCCTTTCGATCTGCCCTCCGCGATCCACGACATCGTCCTGCGAATCCAGCCCCTTGCCGATGAGAAGGGTCTAGCCGTCGAAGTCGACGTCGACGACCGGCTCGGGGAGATGCACAGCGATCGGCGCAGGGTCGAGCAGATCCTGATGAACCTCCTGTCGAACGCGGTGAAGTTCACGGAACAGGGTCGGATCGTCGTCCGCGCGCGCGCGGTGGACGGCGCGGCGCGCATCAGCGTGACGGATACGGGCGTGGGCATTCGCGAGCGGGACATGCCCAAGCTCTTCCAGCCCTTCCGCCAGATCGACGATGGGACGACGCGTCGGTACGAAGGGACCGGGCTGGGGCTCTCGATCTGCAAGCGGCTGGCCGAACTCCTCGGCGGGAGCGTCGAGGTCGAGAGTCGGTGGGGCGTCGGGAGCACGTTCACCTACGCGCTCCCGCTGAGATGGGAGGCCGTCAACGCCGAAACCAATGACGCTCGTGATTGAGGACAACCCCCAGAACCTCTACCTAATGAGGTACATTCTGGAAAGACACGGATACGAGGTGCGCGAAGCGACAGACGGTCGATCCGGCATCGATCTGGCCGCCGCTTTGCGCCCGGACATCATCCTGTTGGACATCCAGCTTCCGGTCATGGACGGCTATGCGGTGGCCGACGCGCTCCGCCGGAACCCGGACCTCGACAGCACTCCGATCGTGGCCGTAACCTCATATGCCATGCCGGGCGATCGCGAGAAGTGCCTCGAGGCCGGTTGCACCGGGTACATCGAGAAGCCGATCGACCCCGACACGTTCGCCGATCAGCTCGAGCGGTACCGCGACAAGTGACCTGCGGGAGGTAGACGATGGCGCGTTTCCTGCTTGTGGACGACAACGCGCAGAACCTGTATCTGCTTCGGGCTCTGCTCGCCGGGCACGGGCACGAGGTGACAACAGCCAAGAACGGTCGCGAGGCCCTAGACGCGGCCCGCGCCTGGGCGCCCGACGCCATCGTTTCCGACATCCTCATGCCCGAGATGGACGGCTTCACGCTCTGTCGCGAATGCAAGGCCGACGCGGCGCTCGCTCCCGTTCCGTTCATCTTCTACACCGCGACCTACACCGAGAAGAAGGATGAGGAGTTGGCCCTCAAACTCGGTGGGACCCTCTTCATTCGCAAGCCGGCCGAGCCCGATGAGTTCATGCGGCTCATGGACTCCGTGCTCGGCGCCCTGCCGGCCACTCCCGCGCCGCGGAGCGCTCCGGCCGAGCGTGCGGAGGAGTCGCTGACCCTCTACAACGAGCGGCTCGTCCAGAAGCTTGAGAAGAAGATGCTTGACCTTGAGCGAGAGGTGGCCGAGCGCGCGCGCGCCGAGAGGCGCCTCGCTGAGGCCCAGCGCATTGGCGGACTAGGCGACTGGGACTGGGATCTCGAGAGCGACGCGCTTCTCTGGTCGGAGCAGGTGCACCGGCTGATGGGAACGAGCCCGGAGACGTTCACGCCGACGTTCGAGGCGTTTGTCGAGGCCGTGCATCCGGACGACCGCGCCGGGCTCACCCAGGCGGTGAACGCGATCCGCGACGGGGGACCCCAGACGGACCTCGACGTCCGCATCGTGCGGCCGGACGGCGCCGT
>CAZCER010000510.1:0-592 GCA_964497385.1 uncultured Armatimonadia bacterium
AAGGCGATCCTCCTCGGTGACACGATGCATAGCGCGGCGTTGCTCGGGGAGGCCGCGGACCTGGCGGGACTCGGGGACGACGGCTTCCTGCTGCGTACCGCGGGCGAGCGTCTCTGCATCGTCGGCGGCCCCGTGCGCGGCACACTGTACGGAGTCTATGAACTCCTGGAGCGCTGCTGCGGATGCCGTTGGTACGCGACCTTCCACAGCGTCGTGCCCACGCACCCGGTGTTGCGGATCCCCGCGCTGGACGACAGGCAGACGCCGGCGTTCGCGATGCGCGAGCCGTTCTGGTGGGAACTCCGTGAGGGCGACAACGCCGCGCGAAACCGGGTGAACGGAAGCACCGTCGATCTCGAGGAACGTCACGGAGGCAAGGTGCGCTTCGGCGGCGGCCTCTTCGTGCACACGTTCTACAGGCTGGTCCCGCCGAGCGAGTTCTTCGACGAGCACCCCGAGTACTTCAGCCTGATCGATGGCGAACGGCAGATCGGCTACTCGCAGCTCTGTCTGACCAACCCCGATGTGGTGCGGCTTGTGACGGAGCGTGTGTTGGCCGCGATCCGCGAGGACCCGGGCGCCAAGCTCTACA
>CAZCER010000510.1:602-4115 GCA_964497385.1 uncultured Armatimonadia bacterium
CAGCGTGAGCCAGAACGACTGGGACGGGCGCTGCCAGTGCGCGGCCTGCCGCGAGATCGAGGAGCGCGAGGAGGCCGCTTCGGGTCCCCTGATCCACTTCGTGAACCAGGTGGCCGAAGCGGTCGAGAAGGAGTTCCCCGACGTCTGGATCGAGACGCTCGCCTACCAGCACACCCGCAAGCCCCCGAAGACCCTCCGCCCGCGCCACAATGTTGTGCCGCGCCTCTGCACGATCGAGTGCGAGTTCGCGCAACCGCTCGACGAGAGCCCCTTCCCGCAGAACCGCTCGTTCGTCGAGGACCTTCGCGGGTGGTCGGCCATGACCGACAAGCTCTACGTGTGGGACTATGTGACCAACTTCCACCACTACGTCGGCCCGCACCCGAACTTCCCCGTGCTCGCCCCCAACATCCGCTTCTTCCGCGAGAACCGCGTGGTCGGCCTCTTCGAACAGGGGGCCTGCCAGGGCGCGCACGCGGAGTTCGGGGAACTCCGCGGCTGGCTCATCGCGAAGCTTCTCTGGAACCCGGACCAGCCGGTCGAGCCGCTCCTCGACGACTTCTTCCAGGGCTACTACGGAGCGGCGGCCGGGCCGATCCGCGAGTACTTCGACGAACTCCAGACCCTCCCGACCAAGGCGGAGGCCACGCTCCGGATCTATGACTCGATGCGCAACCCGTGGCTCACGATGGATTTCGTGGAGCGCGGCGAGAGACTCTGGGCGGAGGCGGAGCGCCTTGCCGCGGATGACCCGGGGCTTCTGTACCGCGTGCGCATGGGCGGCCTCACGGTGCTCTGGGCGCGGCTCGAACTCATGGGAGGGCCGGATCGCGTCTACGTCCTCGCGGGGGACCGGCTGGTGCACCGTCATGTAGATCCGCTCTACCGCCACGCCGCGGAGGAACTCCTTCGGCGTGTCGAGGAGGGCGGCGTTCGGGTTCGTGAATGGGACGGCTACCACGCGCGGGAGATCGTGAACCTGAAGGGGCATGTCGAAGGCTTCGAGGTTGAGAGCGCACGGGCGGGTGAGTGGATTTTGGGCGCGGCGCCGCGCCTCGCTGGCGGCGCCGTCGTCTGGGCGCGCGATGGCGGACCGAATCTCCTCTCCCCCGAACTCGGTGGGATCGAGTTCACGAACCGGCACGAGGACCTCGATCGACCGGACTTCGCGGAGTTCGAGTTGGTCGGAGTCGAGGGCGGGTCGATCGCGATCCGCGGCGCACGGCCGCGCGCCGTGTGGGGCCCGCAGACCAGAGAGCGACTCAAGGCCGAGCGCACGCTGCGTGTCTCGGCCGATGGGCTCGAGATCGAGAGCATCTACCGCATGGAGCGACAGGCGAGGGCGATCCACCCCGCCCTGCGCGCCGGGCTCGCGATGGCCGGACCGGTTCGGGTGCGCGCGGGTGAGTGGCAGGCCGAGCTTCCCGGACCGGGCACGGCGGCGGACCTACCGCCCGAAGCTCTCGCGTCCCAGACCATCGACTTCCTTCCCGCGGACGGCTCGCCCGGCGTGCGGCTGACCCTCCCTCAGGAGCCCCTTACCTCGGCCTCGGTGCTCCTGGCTGAGGCGGGTGAGGGGGTGCTGTTCATGGCGACCTTCGCCGAGCGGCGGCTCGAGCCGGGTGAGGCGCACACGCTCACGATCCGTGCCTGCGTCATCGGCTGATCAGTCTTGCGCAAGTGGAGCAGTTCGCGTGGGGGTTCGGAGGGACTTCCCAGGGTTTGGCAAGGGGTCCCGTGGTGTTTTTTTGCGTGGCGGCGGCGGTCTCCTTCACGGGGTCTTTCGGAGTGCGGGACGGGCGTTTGCGAGGCGGAAGCGGGCTCGGAGCGCGGCGCCGGGCTCGCGGTGGGTTTACCGCATTGGGGCTCCGGACGCGGGCGGGGGACGGGCGGAGCTGTGGGCTCCGCCCGCGTCCGTATGCCGCTCGATCGGCGCTCGGGTCGCACCCCTGCGTTGCCCTATCCTCCGACCGGGCGGGTTCAGGATAGCACGCGCGAAGCACAGCCACCCGGCGCTCGGAGTGAGCCTCGGGTGGTGAGGGGGAGGTTGTCGATCGGGCGGGCGCGCCGAGGGTCAGGCGGCGCGCGTCGAGTGCCAGCGCTCGGCGTCGAAGAGCGTGCGCGACTGGAGCATGGCGATGGCGAGTCGGAGGAGCGTGTCGGCGACGCCTCGGAGGGCGCGTCCGTGCGAGTGTCCTCGGTCGCGAAGGCGGCGGTAGTGCCGCTTGGCTCGTGGGTCGGCGGAGAGGGCGGCCTGTCCCCACTGATGGAGCGCGTCGCGCAGGTATCCGTTGCAGGCCCTTCGCATCACGACCTGGCGCTGCTTTCCACTTTGCCGGGTGACGGGTGCGATGCCGCCGTGGGTGCGGAGGAGTTCCACGTCGCGTTCGCGCACACCGCGCGCTCCCTCGGCGAGCAGAGCGCAGAGGAGAACGGGTCCGACGCCCGGCAAAGACGCGAGGATCGCGACATCGTCGGGTTCGCTCGGGTCGTCTTGCTCGCTCTGGCAGCGCTCGCGGAACGCCTCGACCTCGCTCTTGGCGAGCGCCTCGAGCTTGGCGCGCTGGGTGTGCAGGAGTTCGAGTTGCTCGAGTTCCATGAGGAGGAACGTGGCTTCGGCGCGCCCTCGAACAGCGGATCCGCACGGGGTGGCGCTCCGGAGAAGGGCGTGAACTTTCTCGGCGGAGATGCGGCGGATGTGGAGTTCTCGGATCAGCTTCGCGATGCTCTGGAGCGAGCAGCGCGCGGCTTTCTCCGGGGTGGGCCACCGCTTGAGCACGGCGCGGAGGAGAGGGTCGGTCATGCTCGAGGCGAGGGTGAGGATCTGCGGGAAGTAGCCCCGCAAGCGATCGCGGATCTGATTGGCGAGCCGGACCTCCTGGCTCTTGAGGGCGCGGCGCATGCGGTAGTGCTCGCGGAGAGCCATGATCTCCTCGGCCTCGGGCTCGACGCGCTGGAAGTGTCGTCGGTCGGTGCGCAGCGAGTCGGCGAGCACGAGGGCGTCGCGGCTGTCGTCTTTGGCGCCCGAGGGCGTGTGGCGATCGCGGAAGCGGTCGAGCTGCTTGGGGTTGATGGCGAAGACTTCGAAGCCGTGGGCGAGGAGCGTCTCGACGAGAGGTCCGTGCGGACTCTCGATGGCGCAAGCGACGCGTGCGGGATCGCCCTCGGACTCGGGCCGCTCGAGGATCCAGGCGATGAGCTGGTCGAAGCCGTCGGGGGAGTGCGGGATGGAGAGGCAGGCGCGCGTCTCTCCGTCGGGAGTGAGCATGCGGGCGTAGTGTTCTTGGCTACCACAGTCGAGACCGACATACAGGAGGATGGGGAGGACGGACATGCGAAACGTTCCTTCATGGGAGAACGGTCATGCCGCGCTGTCTGACTGCCCTGTACCGGCGCTCGAGGCGCAACTTCCCATTGGCGATCAGCGGCAGCAGTCTCCTCGGGGCCCGGTCCCTCCATGGCGCTCACAGCGCAGGCCGCATGAGGGGCTCCCGAGAAGCGACCGGCTGGGCG
>CAZCER010000511.1:0-4113 GCA_964497385.1 uncultured Armatimonadia bacterium
GGCCCCGGTCGGCGTCACCGCGGGGGCCTCGACGCCTGACTGGATCATCGACGACGTGCTCGCGGCGCTGCGCCGCCTGCTCGGAGCGCGCACCGGCCCCGACCGGCTGCCGCGCACCAAGGGAATGGGGAGACACCGATGTTCACGGAGACCGTCGTACTCGAAGGGCACATCATCAACTCGCTCACGCTCACCCGCGTGCTCGACCTCGTGCTCGAACTCGGCGGGGAGTACAACATCGAGGGCTTCGAGGTCGGCCACACCCAGAACGACAAGAGCCGCGCCTCGATCCGCGTGCAGGCGCCGGACGCCGAGGTCCTGCAGGCGATCCTGAAGGAACTCGAGCGACAGGGCGCGGTCGCTGAGACCTCGGACGCCCTACTCGCGGAGTGCGACATGCCGGGCGTCTTTCCCGAGGGCTTCTACTCCACCACGAACCTCCCGACCGAGGTGCGCCTCGGAGGCCGCTGGACGCCGGTGCGCGACATCGAGATGGACGTTGTGATCCGCGTGCGCGAGGAGAGCGGCGAGCCGGTCGCGGAGTGCATCACCTTCGGCGACATCCGGCCCGGGGACCGCATCGTTGTCGGGCACGACGGCATCCGCGTCGCGCCGATGTCGGACCCCCGCTCGAAGGGCGACTTCGGCTTCATGTCGAGCACCGTCTCGACCGAGCGCCCGAAGCGCATGCTGATCCGCCGCGTCGCGGACGCGATGCGCTCGACCCGGCGCGACGGCAAGGCCATCCTCTTCGTGGGCGGCCCCGCCATCGTTCACTCCGGCGCCGGCCCGCTGCTCGAGTCGCTGATCCGTGCGGGCTGGATCGATCGCCTCCACGCGGGAAACGCGCTCGCGACCCATGACATCGAGTCCCAGTTCTTCGGCACGAGCCTCGGCGTCGGCCTCGAGAAGGGCCTTCCTTTCCGCCACGGCCACCAACACCATCTCCGAGCGATCAACACAATCCGCCGCGCAGGCTCCATCGCCAAAGCGGTCGAACAGGGCGTCCTCACTTCGGGCGTCATGCACGCCGCCGTGACCTGCAACGTGCCGTTTGTGCTCGCCGGAAGCATCCGCGACGACGGTCCTCTGCCCGATGTCGTGACCGATGCGATTGAGGCCCAGAACCGCATGCGGGGGCTAATCCGGGGCGTCGGCATGGCGGTGATGGTCGCGACGACGCTCCATTCCGTGGCGGTCGGGAACATGCTCCCCGCCGAAGTGCGGACCATCTGCGTGGACTCGGACGCGGACACGGTCATCAAGCTCGCCGACCGCGGCACCCACCAGGCCATCGGACTCGTGACCGACTGCGAGTACTTCCTCCGGGAACTCGCGCGCTGCCTCGTGGACGGCAAGCAGTGAGCAGGGCCCGCGCCGCAAGACGCGGAAGAGGCTTGCATCAACGAACCGCTTCGGGAGGCGAGACACCATGCGACTGGCTTTGACGATCGCGCTCGCTCTGGCGCTCACCGCGGGCGCTCTGACTATCGGCTGCACCAAGGCCCCCACCTCACCCCCTCCGGGCGCGACGAGCGCGGCCTCGACGGGCGCCCCGTCCTCCCCCGCGCCGGCCGCCGAGAGCGCGCCCAAGACGGACGTCCCGTCCGGCGAGGGCATGACCATCGGCGTCATCCCCAAGGGCATGGAGCACGTGTTCTGGCAGACCGTCCGAGCCGGGGCCGAGGCCGCCGGCAAGGAAACCGGCGCGACCATCGAATTCAAAGGCCCCGACAGCGAGACCGACGTGATGGGCGAGATCGACCTCATCGACAACTACATCACGCGCAAGGTCGACGCCCTCGTCGTCGCGGCGTGTGACGCGGACGCCCTGATCGAGCCTCTCAAGCGCGCCAAAGAGGCCGGCATCCTTGTCGCGACCATGGACTCCGGCATCAACGACGACTCTGTCCCCATCACCTACGCCGCGACCGACAACGTCCTCGGCGGGCGCAAAGCGGCGGAGGCCCTCGTCGAAGCGATCGGCGGGAAGGGCAAAGTCGCCGTCATCCCGTTCATTCAGGGCGCGAAGAGTTCCGATGAGCGCGAGCGGGGCTTCAAGGAGGCCATCGCGGAGCACCCCGAGGTCGAACTCGTCGCTACGCTCTACTCCGACAGCCAAGTCGAGAAGGGCGTCCAGGTCACGGAGAACCTCCTGAACTCCCAGCCCGATCTCGTGGGAATCTTCGGGGCGAACGAGGCGGGCACCAAGGGAGCCATGCGTGTGATCGAGCAGCGCGGCCTCGTCGGAAAGGTGAAGCTCGTCGGCTATGACGCGGCCCCCGACCAGGTCGAGGCCCTGCGCGACGGCATCATCGAGGCGCTCATTGTTCAAAACCCGTTCGCGATGGGCTACGAGGGCGTCATGGCCGTCGTGAAGGCCAAAGCGGGCCAGGACGTCGAGCCCCGAATCGACACCGGTGTAACGGTCGTGACCCTGAAGAACATTGACGAGCCCGATATCGCGAAGCTGCTCTCGGGCATGGTGCAGTAGGAGCGGCGAAACGCGACGGACCTCCTGTGGGCGTTACGGGTCGGGCGAGGCGGAAGCCTTGCCCGACCCGTAGCGCCCGGCGGGGGCCGAGGGGCGCGGTCGGTGCTATAATCAGTTGGAGCGCCCGTGCGCGGAGGAGGGTTGCCCCAATGGCAGATGCCCCCACACTTCCCCGAGTGCAGTACGTCGTGGACGAGAGCGGTGGGCGATCGGCGGTGCTGCTCGCTCTCGATGAGTATGAGCGGCTCCTTGACTACCTCGAGGAACTTGAGGACGCGCTCGAACTCTCGCGAGCCGTCTCCGAGGACCACGACCTGCGGCCCTACGACGAGGTCCGCGACGAGCTGCGGCGGGATGGCGTGCTGACCGCGTCGGCCTGAACAGCTCAGCCACCCTGTAGAACAACAGCCCGAGCGCGGCGCGCTCGGGCTGTTTCTTGTCCGTTGGTCTGTCCGCCTCGCTATGCCGCGGGCTCAAGCGGGGTTGCGCTCTCGCCGCTCTCGGTGACGACCGGGCTCTCGGCGTCCGGCGCGTCCTCTCCGCTCTCGGCGGCTTTCGGCGCGGGTTGGATGAACCACTTGTCGAGGCCCAGCAGCTTGTCGAGGTCCGGGGTGAGGGTCTCCGCGGGGGCGTCCGTGTAGTACTTCGGCTCCATGCCGAGCTTCTCGCGGCAACCGCTCTCGAGGTGGATGTCGCGGATCTTCGGGTCCTCCGCGCGCTTCAGAGCCTCCTTGTAGTACTCCGGATCGCCCGTCGTGTTGCCCATCTCATAGTAGGTGTAGGCGGCGTCGTGTTGGTCAGTGAGATCGAGGCGGATCTCGAGGGCTTTTCGGTACCAGAGCATGGCGTTCTCGACGTCGCCGATCATCTGGTACACCCCGCCGATCTCATGCTGAGTGTGGGCCAGGCGCGGCTGATCCTGCAGGGAGATCCAGAGTTCCTCGGCCATGTGGTACCACTTCAGGGCCTCCTCGGCGTTCCCGTCCTTGTGGTACGTCGAGCCCATGGAGTGGTAGATCCAGGCGATCTTCACGGTGAAGCGGTACGAGCCGTCGTCGCGCATGAAGTAGCGTTTGTGCACGTCGAGGGCGCTCAGGAGGGCCTTCCGAGCCATATCGGTCTTGCGCACCACGGTGTGCACGCAACCGATCTGGTAGTAGAGTTCGGCCACCCACCACTGATCTCCCAGGCGCTGAAACTGGTCGAGCGACTTCCCGTAGTACTCCAGCGCCATCTCGTAGCGATACTGGACCCAGTCTCGTTCCTTCTCCTCATCGTCGAGTTGCGGCTGATTCCCCCACGAGGCGGCGTAGACGTACTGGTCCCGCAGCTCCGCATGATAGACCGCGCCGACGTTGTGGGTGACCTCCGCCACCTTGGCGTCGTCGCCCAGGCTCTTCCAGATGTCGAGCGCGGTGTCGTACTCCCGCTTCGCGTCGTCCGGGAAGTCCATCTTCATGTGCACCGACCCGAGTTCGTTCCAACTCGCGGCCTCGCCGTCCCGGTCGCCGCAGTCCTGGCGCAGCTTCAGGGCGTTCTTGAACTGGGTCTCGGCCTCCGGATAGCGCCCTTCCATGAGGCGGATGCCGCCGATCTCGTGGATCGCGGCGGCCTCCCCG
>CAZCER010000512.1:0-2393 GCA_964497385.1 uncultured Armatimonadia bacterium
ACTCCGTCGACGAACAGCTCGAGGTTCGGGCCACGGAAGCGCACCACGACGTCGACGGGTTCGGCCGCGGCCACCATGCCGAGAGGCGCACCGATCTCGAGCTTCGAGAAGTCCCTCGCGCCCGGATCGAAGCCGATCGCTTCGAGCCAGCCGGGGAGGACGCGGTCCGGAAGCGGTGAGGTGCGCCACGTGTAGACGAGCGCGCCGTCGCGGGCCTCGAGGAGCACCGCGCTTGGATCGGCCGGGTCGCCCTTCAGGAGGATCGGCCCCGCCGTCTGGTCGTCGAGCCGCACTCGAGCGTAGAGCGTCATCTCGGTGCCGGTCAGCTCCACCCCGGCGCCGAACGTGCTGTCCTCGGCCGTGGCCGCATCCCAGCGTGTGGTCGCGTCGAGCATGGCCCCTCCTCCATCGCCTTCATCCATCGCCGCCATGGCCTCGTGGCTGGTCCAGAGCAACGCGAGCACCGAACTCACGAGCATGGCTCTTCGCATGAGGTCGGGCCTCCGTCGATCGCGGTGTGAGCGGGGGCGTTCTTCGGCGCGGGGGCGAGCCGACCTGCGGCAAATGGACGGGAGGAAACGGTCGCGGCAAGCGGAAGGGCGACGACGCGGGCCACGCTGGGGACGTCGGAGACGCGGATGCGCGATGAGGCCCATTGGTCATGCCCTTCTGCCGGCGGTGCTCCCTGTCCAGGCCTCACTCTCATGCGCCGACGGTGGAGGCACGGCGCCGGAGGCCGGGGCCGCGAACCGCCCCCTTACTCCACGGACACGATCCGGCCGTTGCGAGACAAGGGTTCGGCTGGGGCCGATGGGGTCCATCCGAGAACCGCGCGGACTGCTCGATCTGCGCAGAGATCATCATGCCTCAAGGAAGGGGAACCGGCTATGCAGCATCTCATACGCGCCTGCATGATCGCGGCGCTCATTGCCTGCGGCGGTTGCGGCGGAGGCGGCGTTGCCGAGGCGTTTCGCCTCGTCTCCTCGTCTCCGGCCGACGGCGCCACAGGCGTCTCGACGCAGACGAACGTTGTGTTCAACTTCAGCCGTGCGGCCGACACCGACACACTCGCGTTCACGTTCACGCCGACAGTCCAGGCGACTGCTGCGTGGGACGCGGGCGCAACGCAGCTTACACTCACCCCTGCGGCTGCGCTCGCCGCAAGCACGACGTACACCGTGACGGTCACGGCGCTCTCGGACACCGACGGCGCCGGCCTCGGGGGCGACGCCTCCGTCGCGTTCACCACGGCGGGGCAGACGACCGGATCGGGCTATGTCGTCTGGCGCTACCCGGGGGGCGAAGCCAAGCCACCGACGCTTGCGTTCAGCGTTCCAGGCAAGCCGGCGAAGGCCGGCTCCGTGGAGGATCCGGTCTACGGCACAACGATCCGGCGCGTGACCGACAGGACCACCGACGGGTACTCCTCCGACGGGATCACGAACGAGTACTCCCGCGCCGACCCGGAGAACTGCGACGGAACGCGGGCGCTTCTGCGAGGCACGGACGGTCAGTGGGAACTCTACAGCCTGCCGGGCTTCGCGCGACTCGGGAGCGTCAGTTTCCGGGACAATCCCGACGCCGAGCCCCGCTGGCACCCGACCGACCCCGATGTCGCGTTCTTTGTGGAGGGCCCCTCGCTCTGGCGGATGACCGTGAGTACGCAGACAACGACGCTCGTTCACGACTTCTCGACCGATGACGCAAACTGCGCCTTCGCGCGTACGCGGTACGAGGGCGAGCCCTCAGCGGACGGGCGCTACTGGTGCCTGCGGCTGGAGGACGACTCCTACACGCTCTTCGCCGTGGTCTGCTACGACGCGGCGACGGACACGGTGGTCGGTCGGTTGAGCAGCCCGCCCGCTGACTGCGACTACGTGACCATGGCCCTGAGCGGAGAGCGCTGCATCGTGCCGAGTGACGAGGGTGCGGCCTACTCCTATGCGCTTGACTTCACCAACCCGGTCCGCCTCCCCGACGGCATGGGGCACGCGGATGTCGCCCAGACCACGGCAGGCGACGACGTGCTCGTCTACCAGAATGCCCAGACCGACTGGATCGCGATGGTCGATCTCGCGACGGGGACCGAGACGAACCTGACGCCCATCCCGTTCTCGGACAACCTGGACATCGGGCTCCATGTCTCGGCAGGCTCAGTGTCGCATCCGGGGTGGGTCCTGATCTCGACCTACGGGGCGAACACGACGGCCGTGTCCTGGATGGACCGGTGCCTCTTCATGCTCCAGCTTCAGGCGAACCCTCTGGTCTGGCGGATCGCGCAGACGCAGTGCCTCCAGGCCTCGGGGGATGAGAGGGACTACTTCGGAGAAGCGTTCGCGGCCCTCAATGGTCTCGGCACGCTGCTCATCCAAGCGGTCACCGTCGACGACTTC
>CAZCER010000512.1:2403-4109 GCA_964497385.1 uncultured Armatimonadia bacterium
GCTGAACCTCGCGGACCTGTACACCGGGCGCACGAACTGGAACACGATCGGCGCCGAAGGCGCGGGCTACGATGCCTACGTCGCGGAACTCCCGGCGGCCTGGGAGACGGGGGTGCTCGGGGCGGAGTGAACGACGGAGCCGCGCAGGAATGCCTGCACACCGTGGGCGTGCCGCTCATGGCTTTGCTATGCCCAGGACGAACGCGCACAGGCCGCATCGCGGCAGCGGTGGCGGTGCGGCACGGCGCTCTGTCTCAGGGCGCCGTGAACGACGCGTCCCTCACGGAGTAGACCGGTCTCTCGCGGCTGGCCCCCAGGTCGGAGAAGAACCTGTCCGGCGGAGCCGACTCGACCCACTCCTTGGCCTCACTGTCCCACCCCCTATACGGCACGCACACGGAGACGCGCGCGCGGACCTTCATCGCCAACTCCACGATGTAGTCGCCGTCGAGGAGCCACCGCCACTGCGACGGCGAGCGCTCGGCGAGGACGCCGAGCCCCGTGCCCGCATCGGCCAGGAGAGCCTCGATGGCCGCTCGGGTCGCGTCGGGGAGGTCTCGGAACGCGCTAGTGTAGCCGTCCAGGAACAGCCGCAGGGGGACGGGCAGCGACGCCAGCGCCGGGTGCTCGAAGCACGGGACGACGAGACGCTCCAGTGCCGCGATCTGAGCGGCCTCACGGTCGGCGTCGGCTAACTCGTAGCGGGCCTCGCCGGGTGGGCCTGACCAGTTGGGCTTCAGTGTCCGTCCGCCACGCCGGGTGTCGTCATCCAGCTCACACCATGCGGAGACGGCAACGGCCTCCAGGGCGTCGCAAAGAGCGACGTCGCCTCCGACCCCGTAGAGCGGCCGGGAGGCAAGCTCCTGGTCCGCGGTCAGGCGGAGCCCATGCCGAGCGTTCAGGCCCTCGATGAACTCGCCCGCGGTCGTGCCTGACAGCGCGCTGAGGCAGACGGTGGCGTCGGTGTCGGCGGCCCAGGCCCTCACAGCGGGAGCCGCTGCCGCCAGTCTCGCCGGGCGCATCACCGACCCGCCCTCACGCCACCCCGCCGGAAGCACCCCCCCATGCTGCAGATAGCCGCTCCGCGTCGTCCAGCAGACGCCGCCATCCTCACTGAGCTGGCACGCTTCGAACTCACCGTTGACCTGGTAGGAGTCCAGTTCGGCCCGGTAGAGACCGTGGCCCGGAGTGCCGTCCGGGCGGGCCTCACGGAGAGTCAAGGCAGGCACGGCCTCGAGGGTCAGTACCAGTCCGGCATCCGAGCGCGCCACGTCGCCTATCGGGCGATCGCCCGGGACGCTGGCGACCCAGACCTGCCCGGTCCCGAGCAGTCGCAGCACCAGGTCGCGGTGGGCTGTCACATCGACGGCTTCTCCGGCCGTCACGGCCGCGAGGGCTTTGGGCGACAGCCGGGTGAGCAGGTCCGACAGCAGCACGACCTGCTCCAGACGAGCGCTCCGGACGGGGTTGGCGTGGAGTGTGACCGCGCCGGGCCTCGGCGCGCGGGCCGTCATGACGCCTCCCCCGCACACCACGGCCATGAGTTGGTCCACCCCCGCCTGCCCACCGATGCTCGCGCGGAGGAACTCCTCGGGCCGCTCACTCGCCCACTCAGGCTCAGGGGGGATAACGCACAGGAAGGGGCCGTCGAGCGGATCGACGTTCTCAGCAACCGGTCTGGGATGGTCGGCCGCGTCGCCGAGGGG
>CAZCER010000513.1:0-4094 GCA_964497385.1 uncultured Armatimonadia bacterium
CCCGGTCACGGACCAGAGATCTCCTCCGCAAGCACCGCCTTGATGCCAGTAAAGCGTCGCGCCCATGGTCCGCTCCCAATTCCCGCTCGCGCGCGGTCGCCCGCGAGGCCTGAAGCCGTGGACAACACTTCGCCGCGGCCAAGGGTCGCCCTCTTGGAGCGCCGGCAGCGCAAGGGGCCGCGACAAACGCCGCGGCCCCTCGGTTGGTTCGGCGATGGTGACGCTACGAGAACTGGGTGACGCCGGGGATGGGGACGACCGGCTCCGGCACCGCCGCGTCCCAGGCGTACTCGGGCAGCGTGAAGTCCCTCTGGGAGTTCATCATCTGGTCCCACGTGAGAACCTGACCGGTGTAGGCCGAGTCGCGGGCCATGAGGCCCATGAGGGTGGACTTGGCCATGTACTCGCCGTTGTTGATGAGTTCTCCGCTGCGGAGACCGGCGAACAAGGCGTTGTGCTCGAGCTGCCACATGTTCTCCATGGGCTTGCCGAGCTTCCAGGGGTTCGCGCCCTGGATGTCGTAGGCCATGAGATTGGCGCGCCCGCTTGAGCCGAGGACCCAGTTGACGTAGTGGTTGGGGCATCCGGGCCACTGACGCGTTCCGGCGTAGGCTTTCCGCCCGTCCGCGTATTCGAAGACGGCGTTGAAGTGGTCGTAGATGTCGCCGTACTCCGCGCCGGTGCGAACCTGGCGACCGCCGGAAGCGACGCAGCTCACGGGATACTCGTCGTTCATGGCCATGGTGAGCATGTCGAGGTCATGCACGAACTGCTCGGCGATGAAATCGCCGCTAAGCCAGGCGTGGAAGTACCAGTTCCGGACCTGCCACTCAAGGGGCGTCATCGCGGGCGTCCGGGGCTCCATGCGCCCAACGGCGCCGTGGTACCGGGTGGACTCGAGGGCTACGATCTCGCCGATCTGGCCGTCGTGGATGCGGCGAACGGTCTCGATCATGCCGGTCTCGTAACGCCAGCAGAGGCCGGAGACGATGGAGAGGCCCTTCTGCTTGGCGAGTTCGGCGCTCTCGAGCACGCTCCGGACGCCAGGGGCGTCCGTGGCGACCGGCTTCTCGGCGAAGACGTGCTTGCCGGCGTCGATCGCGGCGCGGAGGTGCGTGGGGCGGAAGTGTGGCGGTTCGCCGAGGAGCACAACATCCACGTCGCTGTTGATGACGCCGAGGTAGGCGTCGAGGCCGACGAACTGGTGGTCGGCGTCGACCTTGACGCGGTCCTTGGCGTCGGAGTTCTGGAGGTTGCCGAGCGAACCGGCCAGCGCGTCGGCGAAGGCGTCGCCCATGGCCACGAGTTCAACGCCCTTGTCCGCGTTCAGGGCGTTCATGGCCGCGCCGGTTCCACGCCCGCCGCAGCCGATGAGTCCGACGCGGAGGGTCTCCGGGGCTTGCGCGTAGGCCCGCGGCGCGATCTGCGCCGCGGTCGCTCCTACGGCCGCGGTGACGGCCGCGGCCTTGAGGAAGTCGCGGCGACTAAGAGAGTTGCTCTTGGGCTTCGTGGATCCTGTCTCGCTCATGGCGTTGCCTCCGGATGGGATTGCGACGTGGGAAGGGCCATCGCGCCGTCCACCGCGTCGGATTGGCTGGACTGGTCGAGAATTCGGCCGCAAGCAGGCATTCGCCTGCCTCGACCTGAGCGCGCGCGCCGTCAGGAAGTCTGTCCGATGATCTTGCGGTACTCGTCGAGCATAGTCCGATAGCTCTCCGGGGGCATGCCGTGGAAGATGCAGTTCGAGGTCGAGAAGATGTAGGGCTTGCCGATTCCTCCATGGGTCACGCACTCGCGCACCGCCGCGCGGATGTCCTCGTACTTGTCGCTTTGGAGCAGGTTGCAGGGGACATTGCCCATCAAGAGCCAGTCCGGATGCTGCTCTCGGACCACGCGGATGTCCATGTGGCCCTGCGGGTCCACCGATTGGTAGCCGTCCACGCCCGTGGCGTGGATCTGGTCGAGGATCTCGGTGAGGCAGCTGTCCGAGTGCAGGATGACCTTTTTGCCCAGGTCGTGAGACTGCTCGACGAGTTCGGCGAGAAAGGGCGCGCAGAGGACGGCGAAATGGTCGGGCGAGATGAAAGGCGCGTCATTGAAGCCGAAGTCGTAGGTGAGAACGAAGAAGTCGGCGCCGGCGTCCGCCATGGAGCGGAGCAACGCTTTGGCTTGGTCGCACTTCGCCCGCGCCTCCTTGAGGAGCCCCGGCATGTCCTCGAAGAGCCGCACCGAGAACTCCATGATCTCCGAGCCCGGGAGCATCCAGAAGACGCCGTTCCCCTCGAAGCCGGGGATCATGGCGTAGTCCCCGAGGGCCGCCTTCATCTCGCGGACCCCCTCGGGCGAGTAGGAGTTTCGCGGGGGAAGCGCCGCCCAGCCGCACTCGTCGAGCAGGCGCTCGCAGACCTCGACATAGAACCGGGCATAGGCCTCGTCGCGTGCGGTTTCGGACGGATAGGGCGCGTCGAGCGCGGCGGGGTCCATTCCGAACATGGTCTCGGGGATCTGGAACACCAGTTCCCAGTGCGGGGGGGCGTCCGGGACGCCGCCCTCGAGCAACACGCCAAGTCGTTCCTTGTTGGTCACGGTCCGATGACTCCTCCTGGCCCCCCGCGCCCGACGCCGAATCCATTCCTCTCGGAGGGCCGTCTGTCCTTGCGGGAGGACCGGCGACGGTCGGTCCGAAGACGTACCGCGGCGCGCGTTCTCCACCCCACCCCTCTCGACGGGAGGCCTCGATGGTCTGCGCTATGCTCGCCCTCGCCAGCGCGCTCGTCATCGGACAGGAGCCCGCGGCGCCTCTCTGGCCGCCGCCCTGCGCCGAGGATGGGCTCTGGGCGGAGTCTCTCCCGACGCCCGGCCGTCCTTTCGCGCGTTCGGGCCAGCGCTGCCTGGTCGCCGGCCTGGAGGGCGGGCCGCTCGAGGTCTGGGCGTACCCGTTTCAGATCGCGCGCAACGTGCGATTCGCCGTGCGTCTCGCCGACGGAACGCGCCTTGCCCCCGAGGAGCATGTCGCCCGTGTGGGCGCGAGCCCTGACGCGGTGTGCGAGCACTATGAGATGGGCGTGGCCGGGGCTCTGCTGCGGACGGTCTCCGCGTCGCCCGCTGAGCCGGCCGCGCTGATCGAGTTCCGAGCCAGCGGCCTGACCGGCGCGACGCTCGAGATGACGCTTGATCCGTCGCTCCGGCTTGTCTGGCCGGCGTCGTCCGCCGGCGTCGTGCCGGACATGGAGAACCGCGCGAACGACTTCGCGATCATCGGGAACACCAACACCGACGGCCCGCAGCTCTGGGGCGCCGTCACGGCAAGCCAGCCGCTCCGGCCCCTGCGACGCGAGGGCTTCGAGCACGCCTACTCCGCGGCCCTCCCGGCGGACCAGCCGCTGCGCCTTGTCTTCGCCGGATCCGAGGAGAAGTGGTCGAGGGCGAGCGACCTGGCCGCTGAGACCCTCCGTTTCCCCGACCTCGCGGCGCGCGAGGCGGAGAAGCGCCGAGACGCCGTCTTGGGTCCGTGCGCCATCGCGACGGGCGACGCCGAGGTCGATGAGGCGGCCCGCTGGGCCAAGGTCGGCCTCGCCTCGCTGGTCGTGGAAGCGCCGGGCGTCGGGCGCGGCTTCGTCGGAGCCCTGGGACCGCAGGGGCACCGTTGCTCGCCCGGCTTCGCTCAGTTCGAGACGGAGGCTTTGCTTGCGGCCTGCCGCGCCGCGGACGCGGTCGGACCGCGCGAAGCCTCCGCCGCGAGCCTCGACCTCCTCCGGGAACGCCAAGGTCGCGACGGGGAGCGGGTAGGGCTTGTCCCGGCGCGGGTCTCGACGGCGCACAAGTACGTGGATGAGGACGCGCGGGGCTATCTCTACGAGGGCGTCGACTGCACCGCGGCCTACGTTATGGCGGTCTGGCGCGCCTGGCGCTGGAGCGGGGACGATGGGCTCGTGCGCAAGCACGGCGAAGCGCTCCGGCGAGCGGCGGAACGGCTGGGCGAGGATGACGCGGACGCGATCTCGGCCCTGGTCGAGATGGCCGATCTGGCGGGCCTCGCAAACCGGCTCGATGACGGACCCGTCGCGCGACGGGCCGCGCACTCCGCGAAGCCT
>CAZCER010000514.1:0-1238 GCA_964497385.1 uncultured Armatimonadia bacterium
CCGCCATCCAAGTCCAGGCCGGAAGGGCCGCTTTCGGTCGACTCGGGGAGGGGCGCGTCCGGCGGCTGGGACTCGGCCGCCGATTCGGCCGAGGCGCCGGACTCGACTTCGGCCTCCGGCGCGCTCGGAACATGGGGGAACACCGACGCCGTAAGGCTCGAGGCTCGCCGCGCGCGGAACTCCACCACCCCCACCACCGCCGCGACGGCTACGCCGCCGAGGACGAGACCCGCTACGGACGCCAGAACGATCAGCTTCGCGTTCAACAGACATGCCTCCATGCGCTCCGAACCGCCAAGCTCGGAGCAAGGCGCGCCCGGGCCGGCCCCGGGCTATTCCTCTTCCTCGACCTCAAGCCCCTCGATCAGTTCCTCGGTCTGCGCGACGGCCTCGCTCAAGCGCACGACGACCTCGTCCAGAACCTCCGGGGCGATGTTCAGAGGGGCCTGAAGGCGCATCACCTTCGGGTTGTTGAGCGTGTAGGCCGTGAGCACCTTGCGCTGCGCGAGGCCCGCGATGACGAGCCCGCCCACGTCGGAATTGACGAAACTCACCCCGACCATCAGACCACGCCCGCGCACCTCGCGGATCACGCCCGTGTGTTCGGCCGCCAAAGCGCGCAACTTCGCCGTGAAGCGCTCGCCCTTGACGCGCGCCTGCTCGGCAAGCCCCTCCGACTCGAGCACCTCGATCGCAGCAAGACCCGCCGCGCAGGCCGCCGGGTTGCCGCCGAAGGTCGACGAATGGATGAGCGGATTCTCTTCGAAGAGCTTCCAGTACTCGGGCCTCGCGACGAAGGCGGCGATGGGCATGACGCCGCCGCCCAAGGCCTTTCCGAGGGTCATGACATCGGCCGTTACGCCCTCCCACTCGGAGGCGAACGTCTTTCCGGTGCGTCCCAAGCCGGTCTGGACCTCATCGAGAATCAGAAGAGCGCCCGTCCGGTCGCAGATCTCGCGCGCGCTCCGGAGGTACCCGTCCGGCGGGATGATGACCCCGGCTTCGCCCTGGATCGGCTCCAGGATGACCGCGGCGGTCTGATCGGTCACCGCGGCGGCGAGAGCGTCCGCGTCGCCGAACGGAACGTGCGTCACACCGGGGAGCAGCGGCTCGAAAGGCTTCCGATAGACGTCGCGGCCGGAGACCGACAGCGCGCCCAAAGTCTTGCCGTGGAAACCGTCCAGCGCCGCGACCAAGCCGGGCCGTACAATGCGCCCTTGACCCTTGATGACCTGGAT
>CAZCER010000514.1:1248-4073 GCA_964497385.1 uncultured Armatimonadia bacterium
GGCCGGCCCGTCGCGAAACGCGCCACCTTGAGCGCCCCTTCGACGGCCTCGGCCCCGCTGTTGCAGAAGAACGCGTACCGCAGGTCGCCGGGGCAGATCCGCGCCACCTCGGCCCCCAGACGCCCCGTCATCTCACTCAACAGCAACCGCGAGGACAAAGGCGCCTTCCGGATCTGCTCCACGACCGCGTCGACGATCCGCTCGTGGGTGTGGCCCATGGAGAAGACGCCGAAGCCGCCCAGGCAGTCAATGTACTCCGTGCCCTCCTGGCTGCTCACGGTGTGGGCGTGCGAACGCCCTTCCTGCTCCTCGAAGCCCATGAAGCGCATCAGGGTCACGAGCGAGGGGTTCACGTGGCGACTGTAGAGTTCCGCAACTTCCTCGAATGTCATGATCTTGCCTCCGCCTGTCGTGGCTAACTGATGTCCGCGAACGCGACGTCGTCGGGCGTCAGGTCCTTCACGCCGAGGCCCATGCGCGCCGCCGTGTCAATGTGCTTCGCCGGAGGGCTCTCCTCGCCCACCGGGGCAAGGCCCGCGTCCGCCCGTTTCCGGTTGATCAGCTCGAGCGCCAGGCTGTCCGCGGCGACGGGGTCGCGGGTCAGCCACAGCTCGTGGTGGTCGAATACGGCGTCCGGGTTCGACACCACCGGCCCGCCGTCGTAGAGCCCGCGCACCGCGTCCATGACGTGCAGAACGACCTTGTCGGCAAGCGCCGGATGCGCGCAGATCTCCGCCGTCATCGGATCGCAATAGTACGGCGCCCCGTGGAACCGGACCGTGTTGTTGACCGCCCCGAACGCGAGATTCTTGAGGCATCCCGTGACGCCCGCGCAGTTGTGGTCCTTGGGGACGGGGATGTTGATGACCTTCTGAACGTCGCGCGTGAGCACCTGGTAGAAGTGCGAGGGTTCGCCGTCGCCGAGGTCCGAAGCGTAGAACACCTCGGGATCGATCCCGGCAACCCCCTCGCCCCCGTAGCAGCGAACTCCCGGCCCGTTTGCGTTCAGTGGGTACATGCACCGAGCGAGGTGGTCCTGGAACCGATCCCAGATCACGATCTTCTCCTCCGGATGGCCGGCCTCCAGGAGTCCTCGCGCCACGGCCTGGACGACCTCCAGGTTGGTGCAGAACTCGAATCCCGCCAGACAGTTCACCTTCAGCCCGACCACCTCGTCGGCGGACGCCAGGCCCGCCAGGAGGTCGGGCAGCGCCTGCCCGCTGAGGAGCCTCGCCGCCTCGTCGAGCATCCGGTACGCCGCATCCGCGTCCGGCATGCCGTCCACCAGCACACCCTCGCAGCGCACCTTGGCGACCAGAGGTTGACCGTCCGCTTCCCGCCGCGCGAGCGCCGCGGAACCCGCGGCCGCAACCCCCGCCGCAAGGAACTCCCGGCGCGTCACCGCGCCGACGCCCCGTACCGTCATCTCCCGCCCTCCTGTTCGCCGCCGGGCCTCGGCGGCTCCCCTCCGTTCGGCCCCAGCCCCATCGCGGGCTCGCTCCGAAGAGGACTCAGGGCGCGGGCGGCGGATAAGGGCTGTCATCGGCGACAACGATGCGTCGGACGCTCGGAGGTGCAGTCGCATGCTTGGTCGTGAGAGAGTGCTCGCCGCTCTGAACCACCGTGAGCCGGATCGCGTACCGCGCTACATCTGGGTCGACGGAGGCCTGGCGACCGAGCGTATCGTATCACGCTTCGGCTCCTACGACGCCTTCCTCGATTCCCTCGATGTCGACATGTTCCAGGCGTTTCCGGGCGGCCCGCTGCTTGTGGACTGGTCGCGGGTCGGGACCGATCGCCCCGGCAAGGCGCGCTCACAGGGCCTCAGCCAGGGCGCCCTCACCCTCGACGAGGCCCTCGAGATCCCTTTGGCCGATCCGAACGCCGAGTCCATCTACGGGCCGATCCGGGCCGCGGTCGAGCATCACGGGCGCGGCAAAGGCCGCGCGATCTTCGTTCAAACGCCGGGCACGTTCGAGACGGCGAACGGCCTCATCGGCATGAGCGATCAGCTCCTCGAGATGGCCATGAACCCGGACAAGGTGTTGGCCCTCTATCGACGCCAGATCCAGTGGACGCGCACCTATGTCGAGAACTGTCTGGAGATCGGAGTGGACGTCATCCACGTCTCCGACGACCTGGGCGAGAACGGCCGCATGATCTTCTCGCCGGATACGTTCCGCGAGGTCATCAAGCCGGCCCTGGCCGAACTGGCCGCTTTCGTCCGCGAGCGCTCACCCCACCTGTCCCTCCACTCGTGCGGCTACTTCGATGACGTGATCGGCGACCTCGCCGACATCGGCTTCACCTGCATGCATCCTTTCCAGGAGTCCGCCGGAATGGACATTCCGTCGGTGAAGCGCCGCTACGGCGATCGGATCACCATCTACGGCGGGCTCGACGTCCGCTCCACGCTGCCTTCCGGCGACCGCGACCTGATCCGGAGCGATCTCGAGCGGATCGTCCCGGAGTGCAAGCGCGGCGGCGGATTCATCTTCTGCACCGGTCACACCGTCCACAGCGACTGCTCACTCGACGACGTCCTCTTCGCCTATGAGACGCTCGACCAACTCGGGCGCTACTGAACGCCAGGAGGCCCCCGCGCGCGGACGGCCAACATAGCAACGGGTGAAGGCCAGGAAACGCAGAACCATCGGCTCCCAAGGGAGTCTGTAAACGTTGGGAGGGGCGGCGCCCGGATCGACCGCTCGGAGAGGACGACCGAGCGGGGGCGAGATAGAGCACGCAGCGTTTGCGTTCACTGCGGGAGGTGAGGTCCCGTGAGCGCCTATCAAGACCGCAACATCATCGTGCAGATTCGCCGT
>CAZCER010000515.1:0-4071 GCA_964497385.1 uncultured Armatimonadia bacterium
GGGTCGAGGAACTCCCTGCGGAGCTGGGTCTCGTTGTACTGCCCCGACCGATACGCCTCGGCGTTTCGGTCGAAGCGTTCCACCAACTGAATGACAGCATCCGGCGCTGACATGGGCGTTCGCCCCCTCGCCCAAGCCTATTGGGCCGAGACGTCCCGGGGACCTGCAAAGGGGGATGCGGCGCGACGTAGCATGAACTGCATCTGAGGGACCCCTCTCCCTCCCCTCTCCCCGCAACACGCTTCGCGCGGGGAGAGGGCGAACAAGGCGCTTCGCGCGGGGAGAGGGTGATGAAGACGCTTCGCGCGGGGAGAGGGCGGGCGACACGCTCCCGGAAGGGCAAGCGACCTCGCGCGGCGTAGAACACGGCCGTGACTCAGGTTGGACTGACAGCCCTGTTCGCCATCGTGCTCTCGGGCGCGGTGTGCTCCTGCGCGAAGTGGCTCGCGCCGTCGAAGCGCTACAACGCGGACGGCGCGCCTCTCGGCCTGCCGTACGCGGGCCTCGCGTTCGCTCTCGCTTTCGCCAGCTCGCTGCTCGCCGTCGTGCGGGACGACTGGCGCGCGACGGCGGCGGCGGTGGCGTACGCGACGCTTTTCGCGTTTCTCGCCGGGGCCGTCTCGGAGCGGCTTCCCGTCACCGTGGGGCGGCCCTTGCGCACCGTCGCGCTCGCGGTGGGCGCGGTGTTCGTCGTCACTCACGGCATCGTCATCACGCACGCGAAGCTGCCGTTCGGATCGGTGCTTGCTCTGGGGCATGGCGGCCCATGGCTCACCGGCGGCTGGGTGTTCCTGGTCGCGCTTCTGGTGACGCTCTCGAGTCGGGGCGAGGCGCTCGTGCCGGGAATCGCGGTGTTCTCGTCCTTCACGCTCTGCTGCGTGGCGTGGATCGCGGGCTCGGCGGCCATCTCCGCCTCGCAGGCGGGGCTTCTCGGCCTCAGCGCGGCGGGGGCGGCGTTGCCGGTGCTCCGGTTCTGCAACCCGCCTTCCGTGATCCGTTTCGGAATGGGCGGCGGCATGGCGGTGGGGCTCGCGGTCGGGTGCGTGAGCGCGATGGGGGCGGTGAAGCACTCGGCGTTTCTGGCGGTCGCGACGCCGGTCTTGTGCCTTGGGGCTCCGCTTCTCGGCGCGGCCATGACGCTCGCGGCGAACCGGGGCCGGACGCTCGGGACGGTGCTCCTCGAGGCGGAGCGCGTGTCCTTCGTCGGCGTGCTGGTGCGCCGGGGCATGACGGCTCGGCAGGCGGTGGCCTTCCTGCTGGCCTGGCACGTCTATCTCTGCTTCATCGCGATTCTTCTCGCGATCGGCATCCGGCAGTCGTGGATGCTGAAGTCCATCCTCCTCCTCGTTCTGGGGGGCACGGGCTTGCTCGCTTTCGGGCTGACCTTCCAGATCGTCTACGGGTGGCGCACCGAGGCGGCGGCGGGGGCGATCGACGCGATCAACCTGCTCGGCGTCCGGATCGACCGAACGTCGTTTCGCGACGCCGTGGACCGCGTAATGCTGTGGTCGGAACGAAGCACCCTCCATCACGTGGTCACCGCGGACGCGACTCTCGTGGACCGGGCTTCGCGCGAACCGGCCCTTCGGGAGGTCCTCGCCAAGGCGGCCCTGGTGACGCCGGACGGCGCGGGTGTGCTCTTCTCGGCCCGTGTGTTGGGAGCGCCGTTTGATGAGCGCGTGTCGGGCGTGGACCTCGTGGATCGGGTCTGCGCCGAGGCCGCGGAGCGGGGCGTTCCCATCTATCTTCTCGGCGCTGAGCCCGGAGTGGCCCGTGAGGCGGGCGAGCGCCTGCGCGTTCGGCGCCCGCACCTGAGGATCGCGGGGGTGCGGCACGGGTACTTCGAGCCCGACGAGGAGCCGGCGGTGGTGGATGAGATCGCCGGCTCGGGGGCCCGGATCGCGCTGGTGGGTCTTGGGGTCCCGCGACAGGAGGAGTTCATCGACCGGAACCGGGATTGGCTCGGCGTCGGAGTCGCGATCGGCGTCGGCGGCACGTTCGATGTGCTCTCGGGGAAGATCCGCCGCGCTCCGGAATGGATGCAGCGCGTGGGCCTCGAGTGGCTCTGGCGGGCCGCGAAGGACCCGAAGCGCCTCCCGAGGCTCATCGCCCTTCCCCGGTTCGTGCTTCGAGTCATGGTCCATACGATTCGGTCCAGGCGACGGGAGGGGGGACGCATCGGGGGCTGATCGCGATGACACTGCCGGTTCCGCGCGCACCGCACGTTCGGATCGCAACGCGAGAGAGGGGAGCGCCCGGCCGGCTGACGCGCTGGCATCGCCCGGGGCTCGCGCTTCTCTCCGCCGCTCTTCTCACCCTCGCCTTCGAACCAGTCGGCCTCGCTCCGCTCGCGTGGGCGGCGCTGGTTCCCTTCCTGATCGCGATCACGAACACGACCCCGTTCGCCACCCGCGGGCTCTGTTTCGTGTTCGGGGTGGCCTTCTACGCGATGAACCTCTGGTGGTTCTGGTCGATCTTCGGGCCGGCCTCGATCGCGCTCTACGCGATCCTCGCTTTCAGTCTGTGGGTCTTCGGGTTCGCGTTCGTCGCGGTTCAGTCGCGGTTCGGCGCGGTGGGGGCTCTGCTCTGGGCGCCGGTGCTCTGGCTCGGGCTCGACTTGTTCCGGTGCGAGGTTTGGTTCTTCCGCTTCTCCTGGCTGCAGCTCGGGTTCACGCAGGCGCGGAGTCCTTGGGTCCTTCAGTTCGCCGCGCTCGGAGGCGTCTACGGGCTCACATTCCTCATCCTGCTCGCGAACGCGTTCCTCGCCGCCGTCGTCCTGCGGAGAGGGTTGAGACCGGCTCTCGCGGTGTGCGCGCTTGCGCCGGCCGCCGCGTGGCTGGTGGGGCTCATGCCCGCGCGTGAGAGGGGCGCTGAGAAGGGATCGCTTGCGGCCTGCGCGGTGCAGACGGAGACCTCGCACGACGAGGCGCTTGATCTGACGGACGCGATGGAGGCCTCTCCCGACCTCATCGTTTGGCCCGAGTACGCCGTCATGGACTTCCCGCTCGACGACCCGGAACTCCTCGGCATGCTGGCCGCTCGCGCCCGCGAGCGGCAGGCGCACCTCGTCGTCGGCTGCAAGGAGCGCATTCCGGGCAGGGACCCGGAGCGGGAGTTCCGGAACGCGGCGCTGATCCTGTCGCCGGCTGGCGAGGTCGTCGGCTCTTATCACAAACACCACCCGATCCAGTTCTTCCGAGACGGCGTTCCGGGCGAGGGCTACCCCGTGTACGACCTCGGGGAGGTCAAGGTCGGGATCGCGATCTGCTATGACTTCGACTTCGCGCACCTTTCGCGGGGGCTGGTGCGGAACGGCGCCGAGGTGCTGCTTGTCCCGACGTACGACGAGATGGCGTGGGGCGCGCTCCAGCACCGGCAGCACTCGGCGATGACCTTGGCGCGCGCGGTCGAGCATCGGCGCTGGGTTGTGCGGCCCACGAGCAGCGGGGAGACCCAGATCGTGGACCCGTACGGCGTCGTCCGCGCGAACGTGCCGATCGGGGAGACGGGCGTGGCGCTTGCCTCGGTCGAACCACTCCGCCGCCTCACGCTTTATGACCGCGTGGGCTTCGTTGCGCCCTATCTGTGCCTGCTCTGTTCGGCGGCGTGGGTGCTTATTGGACTCACGGCGCTGGTCAGGCGCGGGCCGAGAAGTCACTCGACGGGAGCCGCCTCTGTCCGACCATGAACGGCGAGCCCGAGACCTGATGCGCGCCGGCGCCTCCGCCGGCGCGCGCGCGATCCTGCGCGCCCTGGACGCACCGGGCGAGGAAGTCGCGGAGTTCCGGGAGATGGCCCGGGAGAGCGCCCGAGAGCAACCGTCCGGGGAGTCGGAGTTCGTCTGCCAGCGGTGCGGCGCCACCATGGGCGCGGCGCGCTTCCGCTGCTCGGAGGAGGAGCGCGGCGGCCGCTGTCCCTACGAGCGAACGGTTCGGTCCTCTACGGACGCGACGCTTGCGGGCATCGCCGGACTGGCGCTGCTGGGGCTCGCGAACCTCGATGTCCTGGTGTCGGCGTGGGTCCCCTACCTGCGGACGATGGACGCCTCACTTCTCGGCGCCCGCCTCGCCC
>CAZCER010000516.1:0-4068 GCA_964497385.1 uncultured Armatimonadia bacterium
ACAAAGTGTCCGTCACCTGTACCAATGTCAATGACAACCTGCCCGGCGTAGGGGAGCAAGTTCCCCTCCTGACGATCCAGCCCATTCGAACCGGGGAAGAGCACACCCATCACATGACCGCCGGAACCGAAGAGGCGGTCGGGGGAGTCGAACACCGGAGCGACGTCGGGGCTCTGCTCCCAGATCAGGCCCACGTATCGGTCATCGGCTTGGATGGCCATGAGCGGGATGGTGAGCTTCACCGTGTCGGGAACCTGCCGTTTGCTGCCCGGCCCGGTGATGTCCGCCTCGCTGCTGCTCGTGTCCGGTGCGTCCATGTACTCCAGCCCGCAGAAGAGGGCATGGTCCTGCTTCGCGCCGAAGCTCCCGACTCCAGGATGCAGGAGGAGCAGCGGAAGGAACGCCACCTCGCGCTCGCGATTCACGGAGACCACCGTGCGCACGTCGATCGCGCCGGGGCTCTCCGCCGGCCGGAACGTCTGCTCGATCCGCCACCCGCCTCCATCGGGGTCCTCGAAGCGCGCGAGCAGGTCGATCCCGCCGGCGACGCGCCTTGCCTCGACCCGGGCAATCGCCGCGACGTCGAGCCAGCGGGACTCCTTGGCGGTCGCATAGCCGATGAGCGGGCGAGTGTTCGCGACCGCAACCGTCTCACCGGCGACCTCAACGGTCAGCCCGCCGAGCTGTCCGGGGGCTTGGCGGATGGTGAGGTCGCCGCTCGTGAGCGACAGCGCACCCGCGGTCGATGGGGGCGCGGGAGCGGGCCACTCCGGCGCCACGGGGATGACGCGGGGCTCGAAGGAGATGGACGAGACGACGCACTTGCCCTCCACGCCGGGCGGGTCGAGGCGCAGGCCGACGCCAGGTCCGAGAGCGGGAAGAGGCGCCCGTGCGACGACCCACTCGTTGGCTTTGGGCACGGCGAACGTCACCGAGTTCTCCGGCGAGGATCCGCGCGTCGCCGTGAACCAGAAGAACTGGCCGGCGCCCGCCCGCTCGGACTTCAGTCGGACAGTCAGCCAGAGCGCCGTGTCGGCCGGATAGTCCCGCAGCGGCCCGTGGATGTACGGGTCGTTTCCGCGGATCGTGACCTCCATGCCCTCGGCCGTCGGCGCAACGCTCGCGACATCGTGGGTGGGCTGCCAAGCGCCCACCTCTTGGGCGGACGCGAAGTCAAAGGCGGGCAATCCCCGGGCGGCGGTCGGCCCGGCGCACGCTCCCGCCCACAGGATGGCCGCACAGACAGCCGAAGCGCTCCACAGTGATCTCACGCTGGTCCGCCTCCTTCATCTCGCGCGTGGGATGGTTCCCATGCCCGGACCACTTCGCCCTGGGGACGGGCCGCCACCTTCGGGCGGAGGGCGCGGTCCCTTAACGCACCCCTAACCACCGCGCGCGCCACGGCCGAGCCTCAGACTCGTCAGCAGTTGCCGGATGCGGCTCTTGCAGACAGGAAGGCGGTGTTCGCATGAGGCTCTCGCTCAGCGAGGAGTATGTGCTGCTCTCGCTCGACGATAGACAGGGCTCGTTCTCCATGTATGCCGGCTACGGCCTTGTGGCCGCGATGCTGATGGATCTGCTCCGCCGAGGCCGACTCGCCGTGGAGGCGGGAAAGGCCAGTGTGATCGACAGCACGCCCACCGGCGACCCGGCGCTCGACGACCTGCTTGCGGGCCTGGCCGGCAAGCCGCCTAAGGCCCTGTCGGCCTGGATCAGCCAACTCGGGATGGGCGCCGGCTACTGCGGGGCCTTCGCGCGGCGTCTTGTGGACGCCGGGATCCTGTGTGAGGAAGAGCGCCGGTTCCTCCGGCTGTTCCCCCACAAACGCTACCCCGAGGCGCTCCACGGTCCGGAGAACGAGATCGTGAGTCGGCTCCGAAGCGTACTGCTTACCGAGAGCGCAGCCGACGAGGCGACATCCGCACTGGTCGCGCTGGTCGAAGCGTCGGGACTGATGGGCGTCATGCTGAGCCGCGAGGAGAAACGCCGCGCGCACCCGCGCATCCAGGCCCTCACCAACGCGAGCCCTGTCGCGAAGGCCCTCACAGACGCGCTCTCCGACGACGGCGGGGCGTCCGCCGCGGCGCTTGTCTGCTCCATGTAGACCATGCGGGCCGCGCTCAGCCACGAGCGGCAGGGGAGCGTCCGCGCCTCCCCGAACACTGCTCGCGCCAGGAGGTGACAGGCGCCGTGCTGACGATCTCCGACAAGCCGCAACGGACACCCCTCCCTCCGTCGCCGCCGGTGAAACGTCGTCGCTTCCTCCTTCAATGGCACGTAACCGACCGCTGCAACCTTCGCTGCACGCACTGCTACCAGGAGGACGGCCCCCGCGCGGAGATGGGATGGGACGCGTTCGAAGACGTGTTGGCCGGCTTCCGGGCGTTTCTCAATCAGGAAGAGCGACACGTCGGCGCGCGCCCCAAAGCCCACGTCACCGTGACCGGAGGCGAGCCCTTCGCGCGGCCCGACTTCCCGCGCATGCTCGAGGCGCTGGCCGCCTCACGCGACCGCTGGTCCTTCGCGGTGCTCACGAACGGCACGCTGATCGACGACGCCCTCGCGCGGCGGCTCGCCAGACTCCGCCCCGGCTTCGTTCAGGTGAGCATCGACGGCGCCGAGGAGACGCACGATGAGGTCCGGGGCCCGGGCGCCTACGCCGCCGCCGTCTCCGGGCTCCGAGCGCTGGTGCGAGCCGGCGTGCCCGCCATGATCTCGTTCACCGCGCATTCGGGCAACTACCGCGAACTTCCCGCCGTCGCGCGCCTCGGGCGGCGGCTGGGGGTGCGCCGCGTGTGGACCGACAGGATGATCCCCCTCGGCCGCGGCGAGGCCGACCGGGTGCTCACGCGGGAGCAAACGCGCGAGTGGGTGGCCCTTCTCGGCGCCGAGGTCGTCCGCAACGGCCGACGGACCGAGGTCGCGGCGCTGCGCGCCCTCCAGTTCGCCGCGGGAGGGGGCCTCCCGTACCGGTGCGAGGCTGGTCGGTCGCTGCTGACGATCCTCTCAAACGGCGACCTCGTCCCCTGCCGGCGGATGCCCCGCGTGGTCGGGAACGTCTTGGAGACGCCGCTTGCGACGCTCTATGAGGAAAGCTCGCTCTTTCGATCGCTCAGGGATTGGCGCGGTCCCGCCAAAGGCTGCGAGGGCTGTTTCCATGCGAGGTCATGCGGGGGCGGGCTCCGGTGTCTGGCCGCGGCGACCTACGGAGACCCGTTCGTCAGAGATCCGGGATGCTGGCTTGCTCCGGCCGCGTCCCAGTTCCCCATTCCGGAGCGCGTGGCCGTGTGAGTTCGCTGAGAGGTGGGAGTGCCCGTGGAACGGATGACAGGAATCTCCGAGCGGGTCGAAGCGGAGTTGCAGGTTTTCCTCAAGGCGGCGCAAGGCGCCTGGGGCGACGACTTGGCGGCCGCCGTGCTGTTCGGTTCGGCGGCGGAGGGTCGCCTCCGCGCGACCTCGGATGTGAACCTCCTGCTTGTACTGAAGCGCTTCACGCGCGAGCGAGCCGACCGGATGCGCGAAGCTTATCGCGTCGCCCGAGCCGCCATCCGACTCGTGGTGATGTTCGTGCTTGAGGACGAGCTTCCAGCCGTCGTGTCCGCCTTCGCCGTGAAGTTCGATGACATCCTCTCGCGCCACCGCGTGCTCCTTGGCGACGACCCCTTCGCCGGACTCGAGATCGAACGCGACAGGATGCTCGCGCTGCTGCGGCAGGTGCTGCTGAATCTGAGGCTCCGACTCCGCGAACGCTATGCCCTGGTCAGCCTCCGCGAAGAGCAGCTTGTACAGGTGGTCGGCGACACGGCCGGCCCGCTCCGCTCCTCGGCCGCCACGATCCTGAAGCTCGAGGGCGCGCCCGCCGAGTCCCCCAAGGCCGCGCTCGCCCGGATCGTCGATGAACTGGACGAGGCGCGGCTCGCGGAGGCGCTCGCCCTGCTCTCGGAAGCCCGCGAGTCGTCCGCTCTGCCCGCCGGGACCGCTCCGGCGCTGCTCTTCGACCTGATGGAACTCACCGACCGCCTTCTCGCGCGCGCGGAGAGGCTGGGCTGACCATGTGGAACCCACTCG
>CAZCER010000517.1:0-4054 GCA_964497385.1 uncultured Armatimonadia bacterium
GAGTCCTCTTTTCTGACTATACGAAAGTTACGAGGAACGCCACATGCGCGGCGCACCTGCACGCACGAGCTTTGGGGCCGGCCCTAGCCGGCAGCTCGGGCGCGCACCCGCACGATGCGGCAGGCCCCAGCCGGCGCCGGGAGACCCGCGGAGGCTGTGGAGCACGCCTGGCTCATCTTGCCCACGCGCAGGGCAACCGGGTCGTCCGGAAAGCCGGTGCGGAGGAAGGTCTTGAGGAGCGTCCAGCGGTTGCCGTCGGGCGAGGCGGCGAGGCGGACCAGATGGTCATCGAGATCGAGGCGGAACCAGAGGTTGCCGTTCTCGTCCGCGAGGGAGGGGTACAGCCACTGGCACCAGTCCTGGTCGACTCCCATGCGGCCCTCGGCCGGCCTTGCGTACAGGCGCACCGTTCCGTGCGGCCAGACGATCGCGAGGCCGGGCCCCCAGGTGGCGCCGCCGTCGGAGCCGGTGTTGATGTGGACCTCGACGGACCGCGTGCCCGGAGGGAGCGCGGACTCGACATAGAGCGACTCGTGGGCCTCGGCGCCGAGCACGGCGCCGTCGGGGCCGGTCGTGACGGTGGCGTCGGGGCTCGTCGCGTGCTTCGTCCAGCCATCGGGGAGCGCCGCGCCGGTGAAGCTCTCATCGAGAACGACCCGCAGCTCGGGTTCGCTGGCGGGGGCCGGTCCGGCCACAGCCTCGCGGGGCGTCTCGTCCACGATGAGGAGCCAGCCACGGGCCGAGGGGACCGGGATGGGGTCCCCGGGGCGGAAGAGGGCCTCCTCCTGGAAGTCCTTGAGCGGCGGAGCGTAGAGCACGGCGCGATCGGGGTCGAGGCCGAGCGCTTCCCAGTCGATGGTGAGAGACACCCCCTGGTTCTCAGTCGCCCAACTCGCAACGGAGAGGAGCGTCGCTCCCTCGCGCACGTAAGCGGTGGCGAGGATGTCGTCGCGGCCGGTGGAGACGGGGCAGTCGTTCTCCCAGTAGCCGACCATGCGGGCCTCGGCGATGCCGAACGCATCCCAGAGCTTCCAGAGGGGCTCGGCGCTGTCGCCCCACGGTACGCGGGCGGTCATGCCATAGATCATGCCGCGCCAGGGATTGCCCCCATTCTGGAGCATGTCGCCCATGAGGCCGTAGGGGATGCCGGAGATCTCGGTGAGCCAGTAGTCGGGGGAGCGGTCGTAGTCGAATCCCTCGCCGAACCAGAGGCGGTCGATGTAGGGGAAGAACTCCATGT
Source organism: uncultured Armatimonadia bacterium (assembly GCA_964497385.1). Taxonomy (GTDB): domain Bacteria; phylum Armatimonadota; class Zipacnadia; order UBA1398; family UBA1398; genus CAZCER01. The sequence goes on from CAZCER010000517.1 coordinate 1,241, forward strand.
ACTGGTTCGCGGGTCCGAACGAGAAGAGCGTGTTCGAGTGGAGGTCGATCTGGCTGTCAGGCCGCGAGCCCTTGAGGATCTTCCGGACGCGCTTGAGGATGCGGCGGTCGAAGGAGACGTCGTCCATGTAGAGGCCGTCGATCTCGACGTTCCGGGCGAGCCAGTTGAGGCCCTCGAGGTAGTAGTTGTACCAGCGCGAGGCCCCGCTGTTCACGATCGCGGCGCAGGGCACGCCGTCCTCGAACGGCTGGTACCAGGCGGGGCTGTAGTCGGAGCCGAGGTGCTCGCGGAGCCAGGGGTAGCCGCCGCCCGAGCCGGGGGCGATGACCTCATGGCCGAGAGCCCGGAGCGCGGGCGTCTCGACGGTGTGGTTCGTCATCTCACGGAGGGTGTAGTAGATCTTCACACGCATGTCGCGCTCATGGGCGTCGCGGACGTAGGCGCTGAGCTTCTCGGTCGCGAGGTAGGGGTAGTTGATGTAGGGGTTGAGTTCGCCCCCGTGGTGGATGTTGACGATGTTCCCGCCGCGCGCCTGGATGTCGTCCAGGGGCTCGTAGGAGTGGTAGTAGCGCTCACGGAAGTGCGACGCGGTGTCCAGAGGCTTCACCGGCGTGAGAAGGAGCGCGAACTCGAAGGTGACGGTCTCGCCGGCTTTGAGGTCCCGCGAGCCCGAGTACGCGGTCGCATCGACGCGGTCGCCCGGGACCTCACGGACGGTGCAGCCGCCCTTGCCGCCGTTGTTCCAGGAGTCCGGCGGCTGAAGCTGTCCGAGCCGCCAGTAGAGGTTCACCATCGGCCCGCAGTAGCTGGCGCCGCGGAGTTCGCACTGGACTCCGGCGTGTACGTCGCCCATCCAGAAGGAGTCCTGGTAGATCTCCGCGCCCCACTTCCAATCGTGCGTCGCGGGTCGCTTGCCGCCATCGTGGCCGATCCCCATGAGGTAGGGCACGGCCTCGGCGCGGAAGGGCAGGTCGAGCGCGACGTCGTCGATGTGCGTGTCGCGCGACGCCGTCAGGTCGGTCGCGAACGTGACGTGCCCGTCGAACTCCATGCGGGCGCGGGTGGTCATCGTGAGTGACCCGGACTCGCCTGTGACCTCCCACTCGACCGCGCCGTCATTCCGTGTCGTGAACCGAGCCGGTGACCAAGACCACTCGGCAGCGCCTTCGGCGCCGGTCACGGCGAGCGCGGCGGGCGCATCGAGGAGTTCGATGTCGCCTGCCCGGATGCTCTCGGGGAGGCCGTTCGGGCCCACTGTGAGGTCCCTGCCAAGGCAGCCCACCGTCTGCCCCTCGACGATCATGGGCGTGTAGGGCGCCACCAGGCTGTCGTCTTGGGCGATTGTCGAGTCCAGCCACCGGAGGCGGGCGAAGGAGCGGATGTCGGACTCCCCGTGGTCGGTGACCACGGCCTCGTCCACGTCGAGCAGCACCTGCACGGTGGTCTCCGCGGCGTTCGCCGGCGCGACAGTCACCGTGGCCGCGTAGTCACCAGGCCGGGCGTCTGTCGGAACGTCGACCCCACACCAGAGCGAGCCCACGCCGCCCTCGGGGACGGAGACGGTCTTCACGAGCGGCTCGCCCGTCCACTCCGTTCCGCCGAGGTTGAAGCAGCGGAACCGTTCGGCCGGGATGGTCGCGCCGTCCGGGCCGCGGAGGTCGGAGAAGCGAACATCGACGTTCTCGAGGCCTTTGCGCGCGGCCCAGACGCCGAGTTGGAAGACGAGGAACTGGCCGCGCGAGGCCTCGGCCTGAAGTGCATCGGACGGTCCACGGTCGGTCCACGAGACAGGCAGGTCGTCGAACATCCAGATGGGTCGTGAAGCCGGCTCGGGGAAGATGAGGTAGTCGCGGTCGGGGCGCCTATCTCGGAGTGCGGCGACCTCCTCGTCGGTGGCCACGATCTCCATCGGGTCGAAACGGTTGAACTCGGTGCGGGCCTGGAAGGCGGTCACCTCAGCGGCCGGCAGGCCGGCCCACGCGTCGCCGTCCAGGCCGACCCGGGCGCGCCACGCGGCATCCGCCGTGTCCTCGGGCTTGAGGTAGTCGCCGTAGTACCCGCCCCACATCGCCTGTACCGTGTAGGGCAGGTAGTAGACGTGGTACTCGCCGGGACCGGCCGTTGGCTGGAAGACGATGTCGGCGGCTATGCGCGTGACGTTCAGGGCGACGGCGTTCGGGATGGCCTCGTCGGCGGCGGTGGTGACGAGGACGCGTTTCGTCTCTGGGTCGCGGTCACGGCGGCGCCACTCGAGGTGGGCGCGGACGGCGTCGCCCGCGTCGGCGACCTGGATGACGGCGCGGTGGTTTCCGAGCGCCTCGGGCCAGGGCTCCGCAGGCACGCTGTATGGAACGCTTTGGGCTGTCACGGCGGACCCTCCCAGGAGCACGCATGTCGCCAGCATCAGGGCGCGAGTGCAGGAGCGCGCGGTAGTGCGCCTCATCGCCTTCCACTCCGTTCGGGAAAAGGAGGCGGGGCCGTCCGCGCAGGCGCGGAGTCGGCCCCGTTGGTCGTGCGGAGCGTGTTAGTCCTCGCCTTGGTCGGGTGGAGCGATGTCCTCGAGCGGGGGCGCGTAGTGGTCGCGCACGGGCATCGGGGCGCCGCTCGGGGCGGTCCATCGGATGGCGTTGGTGAGGACCTTCTGGATCTGCTCGTTGTAGAAGATGGGGTAGGTCTCGTGGCCGGGGCGGAAGTAGAAGATGCGGCCGTTGCCGCGCTTGAAGCAGCAACCGCTCCGGAAGACCTCTCCGCCGGCGAACCAGCTGATGAAGACGAGCGAATCGGGAGCGGGGATGTCGAAGTGCTCTCCGTACA
>CAZCER010000518.1:0-4042 GCA_964497385.1 uncultured Armatimonadia bacterium
GCCGATCGGTCGCGAGCCCCTGCGGATCGGCGTCACGGCGTACCAGTGCCGGGACACTACGCGCTTCTTGCCGTCCACGATCTCGGCGCGGTCGCCGAAGTAGAGCTTCCACTCAACCTTGTCGCCCTCGGAGGGGCCGTAGATGCGCTCGAAGTAGGGCTCAACCGGGAAGGCGTACCCGTGTTCGGACACCGTCTCAAGCCGGGCGTTGGTGCCCCAAGCGCCGCGCATCATCGAGCCGTCGACGAGGTACACCGAGCAGCGCTCGACGCCCAACCGCGACCGCGCCAACTCCACGATCCGGCGGCAGGTGGCGTCCACATCCGGACACGCGGCCAAGTCGTCCACGATCGACACGATGGCTCGAAGGCCCTGCCGGTTGCGCGTCAGCCAGCGGTCCAGTCCCGCACCCGCCTCGGCCGAGGACGCCGTGTGCAGGGGTGCGGGTTCCGCCGCGACGCCTTCCCCTACGGCTCGCGCCTCGTCGCTCGACTCGGCCTGATCCCGCGCATCGCCGTCTGCCATGGCGTCTGCCTCTCCACCGCGGCTCGCGCGGCGCATCGTGCGCCGCACGACCGAGCTTCGAAGCGCCCGGCGCGGTTCCTTCGCCCGACCCCGGCCTCATCGCTCCGCGATCAGGAGGGCCGAGCCGTCCGCCACAAAGAGAAGCGAGTTCCCGGCGTCGATCCCGACCGCCTCGCCCGGCGTGTCGAGCGTCCCGTAGTGAGCCGGCGCCGTCGGCTCCTCCAGCCACACGATTGGCACTCCCGTCGCCCCCGCCGCTACCATCGCGGCGCCCTGATCCAACACGGCGGCTCGCGCCGGGTCGGCGAACACGGTCGTCGCCAGCGCCTCGGGACTCAGCGGTTGGGCGAGATCGTAGAGCAGCAGCCCGCTCTCGCCGGCCGACGCGAGCAGGCGCCCCCCCATCGCGCGAAGGCTCTCGGGCGGGGCCGGCAACGGGAGCGTCCCGACCAGCGTGGGGCCGGCGTCGGAGCCGACGTCCACCACGCTCAGGAGGCCGGACGCCGAGTCCGCCAGATACACCGCGTCCCCGCTCAGCGCGACGCAGTCCGCGGAGTGAACCAGCGCAAGGCTTCCCGCCGCAGTCGGAGCCGCGGGGTCGGCCAGGTTGACGATCAGAAGCCCCGCCGGCCCGCAGGCGAGATAGGCTCGCTCTCCATCAATCGCCACGGCCTCCAGCCCGGCGATCGGCGTTCGCGAGGCCAGTTCGCAGGCGGGATCTCGCGTCACGGTGAGCACCAAAAGGCTCTCCTCGCCCTGCGCGCTCCCGCCGTCCACCGCGCAGACGAGACTCCGGTCCACCGCCACATGCGTGACCGGCCCCTCCGTCGCTTCCCGCGCAAGCTCCGTCGGGCTTCGCCAGCTTGTGACGTCCCACACCACCAAGCCCTCGGCCGCCCCGGCGCAGACCGTGGCGTCCTCCGCCGCGACTCGGCGGACGCCGGTCAGATCCGCGTACTCGAGATCGGCCGTGAGCACGCCCGTCTCGTCCGCCGCAAGGCGGAGGCTTCCGCGCCCGCCCCTGGCGACATAGAGGCCGCCCGCGCCCCACGCGAGGCCCGACGCTCCCTCGAGGGGCAGCGCGCTTGTCACCGTCGGGGCAAGCGGATCGGCCGCGTCGATCGTGAGGATCTCTTCGGCGCTCTCCTCGGGAGCGCGCAGGCCGTAGAGGAGACTCCCGTCCCGTTCCAGATCCTTGAGGCCGTCCAACTCCAGACGCGCGAGTTCCTCCATCCGGCCGGGGACGGTCGCGTTCACGATGACCAACCCCACCGCGTCGAGGACGGCGTAGACCGTGAAGCCGTCGGACCAGACGCGCGAGACGGCCTGGTCCTCGGCAAGCGTGACGGCGCCGAGAAGCGTGTAATGCCCGTTCGAGTCGCTCAGCGCGATCAGCTCGCCCGTCTCGGTTCCGAGGTAGACGCGCTCGGAATCGGGGGCGAGCGCGACGCTCCGCGCCCCGGAGGCCTTGTAGGTCCCGAGCGTCTGCAGCGCGCTCCAGTTCTCGATGCTGATCACCCGCAGCCCGAACTCCGCGTCGGCCAGGTACACCGAAGCGCCGTTCACGGCGACGTCCGCGAAGCTCGCCCCCGACGCGTAGAAGGTGTTCAGGCGCCGCATCCACGCGTCGGAACTGATCGAGAAGAGGTGGTACCCGAGGTCGCCCGCCGCTACATGCACGAAGGAGCCCGCCTGGACGATGCGGGGAGACTCGCCGAGCGGCGCGTAGACCGACGCCGCGAGGGAGAGCCCCTCGGCGGTCTCGGCCAGAAGCGCGGCTCCGTGCGGTCCCACCGTGCAGACGCCCTTCTCGCCAACGCTGATGGCCCGCGCGTCGCACTGCAGGAGACCAGTGACGATTCTCGGCGCGTCGGGAGGCGTCGGAACGGAGTCGTCGCCTCCCCCGCCTCCCCCGCCGCCGCCGTCGATGGCGTCGCCCGACCCCGCGGAGGCGCAACCGACAAACGTCCAGACCAGCAGCGTCCCGGCGCAGAGCAGAGCCCCTGTGATCCCCGCGCGCGCGCCTGACATGCTTCGGTTCCTTGTCTCCTTCAAATGGATCCCTTACCGCCCCGCGTCCGCTTGCTCGAGCCCGTGGTCGCGCGCCGCAAGCAGATTCGCCGCCGCCTCGCGGACGTGGGCGGGCGCCGCGTCGAGAACGGACCGCTCGTAATGAGTGAAGTGCTCTCTCGCGGGAAACAGCCACGGCCGTTGGTCCGCCGCGGGATGCAACGCACCCAGGCGCGACGGGTCCTCCAGGAACCACGACGTCAAACGCACGCCGCGCTCCTTGGCGGTCCGGAGCGCGCCCGCGACGGAAAGGTCCGGATGCTCGTACCGCTCTCCGAGAGCGCGCAGGCGGTCCACCGCCTCGACGACCAGTTCCGCCGCCTCGACCGGGCTCTCCACGCGGTGCGACCGCAACAGAGCCAGAAGACTCAAGCAACGCCACTCCACGTAAGCCGTCTCACGCATGAAACGACTCGGCACGTCCGCCTCGTCGTCGCGCAGAACCTCCATGGCTTGGGCCCGCGCGCCGCACGCGGCCTCCAGCCAGCCGCTGACGCGCTCCACCCACTCGCCCACCCAAGCCTTGGTCACTGGACCTTCCGCGGCCGCCGCGGCGAGCATGCGCTCCCCCGACATCACAGAGCCCGGCAGCGTGAGTTCCGCTCGCAACGCCCGCCCCATGCTCTCGTAAGCCCGCGCCATACCCTCGCCTATCTGGGCCCCGTAACGCCTGCGCGTGTAGTCCTTCAGATGGGTCTCCGGCGCGAGGTCCGGGTTCCACCCGAGCGCCGCGGCGTAGTCGCAGAAGACCGACGAGGTCGCCGCCAGAGCGTTCGACACGATGATCCCCGTCGCCCCTCCGGCCTGCGCCGTCTTCCACTCGGCCTGCATCGCGTGCGAGCCAAGCGTCACGCCGACCGGAGGATACGCGCCCGCCCTGCTGACGTGCACCGTGGTCATCCACGTGGGCCCCAGCCCGTCCGCGCCGATCCCGGATTCGACCCCCGCGACGCCCGACGCCCAGTCCACGACGCCTACGTCGGCGGGAATCCTCCGCCGGTACTCCGGCCACTCCGCGCGGTTCGCCGCCGCGTCCGGGCCGCAGGGCGTCTCCAGGTAGATGCGCGCTTCCGGGTCCAGATCTCGCAGCACCCGAACCGCGTCCAGCGCCGGAAGGCTCCGATCGGCCACCTGATCGCAGAGCGGTAGACGGTGCTGGTAGGGGCAGACGACGTACATCTGGTCGGGTTCGGGCGGATGCAGATCCAAGATCGCTCCCCAGAAGCGCCGCATCATCCTGGGGCACTCCGGATCCCCCGCGCACACGCCCACCGACTCCGTGGACTGCGCGTGGAGCGTGAGTTCGGGGTGCGAGGCGCCGATCGCGTCGGGCAGCACCGAGTACATCAGCTTGTAGACGACCCGAAGCCCGCTCCGCCGCACGGCGCTGAAGATCCGCGAGTTCAGCTCCGTTCTCTGCTCCGGCTCCATCACGAAGCCGTCGGCG
>CAZCER010000519.1:0-4042 GCA_964497385.1 uncultured Armatimonadia bacterium
GCCGGCGCCACGGGGACGCCGGCGCCATTGGGATGCAGGCGACGTGCCGGAGGGCGACCTACCGGAGGGCGACCTGCCGGTCGCCCCTACCGGCCGGTCAGGTTGCGGAGGTCCAGCGACGGGAACGCCCGCGCGAGGTCCGCCGCCGAGGCCGGGTCCATGCCTGTCTCCTGGAGGCTCTGGCGGAACGCGCGCACAGCCGTCCGCCTCCCCCACCAGATCTCCACGGCGGAGATCGCCAGCCGCGCCGTGACCCTCACGAGCGCGGCCGCGCCTTTCAGTCCCAGTCTCGTCTTTCTCGCCTCGGGCCCGGTCGCCACATCAGTGTCCCGTCTTGACCTGGTTCATCAGGCCCTGCAGGCTCCCGATGTAGGACTTGGCCATCGCGAGCGCCTCGCCTTCGGGGATGCCGCTGTCCACAAGCTGCCGGTAGAACGAGCCCACGGCCTTCCCCATCTCGGCGCCGGCCTCCGCGGAGAAAAGCGTGTTCCGGAGTTCCGAGATCAGCGCCGGCACCTTCTCCGCGACAACGTCGAGGATCTGCGCTACTTCCTGTGCATCGTGATCCGACATGCTGTCACTCTCCTTTGTGTTAGCTCGCGAAGCCTTCCAGTGCAACCCTCGGGAGGAGCGCGTCGACGCGCGCGCCCTCCCGTCGCAACCTCTCGGCCATCCCAAGGGCCCCCGTCGCGAGCCCCGGTACCCCGAGCCTCTCGAGCAGTGTCCCCAGACTGGCGACCCTTGACGTCTCCTTTGCGGGCTCCGTCACGAGACGCGCCTCCAACCGCCCCCATGCGCCCGGCGCGAGCCCCGGCAGGGAGGCCACCGCCGACCGAGCGAGCCGGTACTCCACGTAGGCCTCCGCGAGTCCCCGCCGGCAGTCCGCGCACTGAGCCGTGTGGCGCACCACGCGCACCCGTTCCTCCGGCTCCAGCGCTCCGGCCGGCACCCACGGGATGCTCTCCCGCGCCTCCTGACAGGTCATCGCATTCATGCGGCATCCTCCTCGAGCAGCGCGCGGAGCCTCTTCCTCGCATGGAACGCCCTCGACTTCACGGTCCCGACCGGGATCCCCAAGGCCTCCGCGATCTCGCTCTGCCTGAGCCCGTGAACGTAGACCATCAGGATCAGCTCGCGATCCTCCGTTGAGAGCTGCGCGAAGCACTCGCGGAACTCCACGAGCCCCTCGTCCGACTCGCTCGTCGCGGCGAACTCCGAGAGATCCAGGCCAAAGGGCTCGGTCGTGCGTCTCCTCAGCCGATCGGCGACCTTGTTCCGGCAGATCCCGAGAAGCCAGATGCTCACCGTCGACCTCCCGGAGTACCCCTCCGCGCCGGACCACGCCGCGAGCATCGTCTCCTGCACCGCGTCCTCGGCGGCGTCCGCATCGCCCATCAGGCTCAGCGCGAACCTATAAAGGCTGTCCGCGTAGCGGGCGTAGAGATCGCGCATGGCCTCCCTGTCCTGGCGGGCCAGCCGCTCGACGAGTTCTCGGTCCGACTCCGGCACTCCGACTCTCCCTGTCTGTCTGCTCACCTGTGAGTCGTTGTGGGAGGGCGAAAGGTTCACGGGGAGGGCGGGGAGTCTCGGACGTACGGATCGTCCGTGCCGAAGGTCCGATGGCGGGCCGCATAGGGGGCGCCACGCGGCAGAGCGGTGGCACCCTACCCGGCCCGCCGGACCATACACCGCCCCTGCCCTCACCCACGCCGTTTGCTCGCGATATACTGGCCTGTGCGTCCAGCGGGAGCAAACGAGATCACCGAGGGAGGGCGCCATGCTCTGGTGGGGCAGGCAGACGAAGCGAAGGCGCGAAGCGATCATCAATAGGCAGCTACTCACGGAGACCGAAGCCGTCGAGCTGATGGGGGCGGCGGCGCGCAGTCCGGAAGAGGCCCTGCGAGGCCTGAGGATGCTCTCGACCGGCCTCGGGGTCCCGGTGGGGCTCATGCGCCCCGACGACCTCCTCAGTGACCTCTTCGGCTGCCCTGCGAGCAACCGAGGCTGCCTGGCGCGTGGGTTCCTGCGGGCCGCACGCAACGCCCACAGCCAGGCGCAGGTTTGGGCGCCTCTGGTGGTCGAGACCTATCTCGCGCACTGCCTGCCGCTGCTCCTCCGAATGGCCCCCGACAACGCCGAGACCGCCGTTGCCATCGTTGACATGTGGGAGTTCGAGAGAGAGCCGAGGACGACCGTGCTGCTCGCGAACCGATCGTCAAAGGCCTCCGCGGCCGTCTGGGCCCACTACTGCGATGTCACCGGCGTGATGCTCGAGATGGTCCGAGTGGTTCTTGAGTACGTGGCCAATGAGGCGTGCCTGCCCGCCGACCTGATCCGGCCGCAGGACTCGGCGACGGACGAGGACCTGGACACCCGGGAGCGGCTGGATGCCGCACTCGCCCCTCTGATCGCCGCGGGCATCAGGCCTTACGACCCTGGCGGTCACCGTGCCTGCTGGGTGCCTCGACTCCCGGCGTGGTATCCGAACGACGGCCTGGGATACGCGTTCGAGTACTTCCTCTGGCCCTGGAGCGACACGCTGGTCACAGTCGGGGCGATCATCGAGGCGCTGGCCGGCGAACTCCACGACCGCTATGAGCCTCCCGCCGGTCGGGCGCCGCGCCGGGACCAACGCGTCATCGGGCGCGCCTGGCTCAGCGATCCGGAGAAGCGACGCGCGGCCCAGCAACCGCGCTGAGAACGGGGACGGACCTGGACGTCGGGGCAAGACAGTGCACCTCCTGGTGGCGCGGTGCGCCAACGGTGGTCCAATGCCATCCGAACTCGGCAACCGAAGGGCGTGCTGCTATGTCCGCCGCGCCACCCAAGCTGCATCCCACAGCCCGCCTGCTCGTGGATCGGGGCATCGCGGCTCTCCGCGAACACGGCGCCACCGAGGTCTACGTCTACGGTTCGGTGGTCGGTGACCGCTGGGACCCCGAGCGCTCCGACATCGACTTCGCCGTCCGGGGGATCCCTCCGGAGCGATTCTACCGGGCCGCCGCGGACCTGATGCAAAGCATCGGCCGCGACGCCGACCTGACGGACCTGGACTCAGGCGCGCGGTTCGGGCTGATGCTCGAGCGGCGTGGGAAACTGACCCGTGTGGGATGAACTGCGCGAGGACCTGGAGTTCGCGTCAGAGACGGCACCATCCGCGCGGTCGTGAGCAGGGCCAGTGGGTGGGTGCCGCGTATGGCATGCTGAGGGAGCGCGGTGTGTTGGCGTCCGTTCTTCACCGGCTGAGGGAAGCGGCTGCTCTGGGCCTTGTCCTGAGCATCGCGTGCGGCGTGCTGGCGTTTCTCTGGCTCTTCCTCGTCACCGGAGCCCTCGTTGCCTCGGAGATGTCGGGAGCGACCAACGTCGCCAAATGGCTGTGGCGGCTCAACCCGCCGGGCGGCGAGGGATGGACTCTCATCGCCGCGGCAGCGGGAGGCCTCACGCTCGGGCTCCTTGCCGGGTGGCTCGGAGCGTGGTCGCGTCTCATCGCCTGCCGGCGCGCGCGAGTGGCAGTCACACGAGCGCGTCAGGAGCAATAGCGCCTACGCCCCCTCGTCCCCCCTGCCCTCCACATTCTCCAGCCTCTGCTTGAGTTCGGCCGCTTCTTCCTTCACCTTGTCGAGTTCCGTGCGCAGGGCCTTCACCTCAGCCGGCAGGCCGCTCGTGTCGCGCAGGCCCTCGATCGCGCGCTCCGCGGCCTTCGTGATGCCCGGCTCCGCGCCGGAGGCCTGGATCGCCTGGAGCAGCGGGATCGCGGCCGCCTCACGGAGTTCGCGCAAGGCTCCCATCGCCGCCGTCCGCTCGTGGTAGAGCCCGGTCTCCGCGACCCGCTCGAGCATCCTCCGCACCCGCAGCTTCACATCCTCCGGCGCGTCGCTCTCCCGCACCGCGCGCGCGAGCAGCCCGAACGCGCCGTTCCGAACGGTGTCCGGCCGGCGCGCCTGGCACCAGGGCTCCAAGACCTCGATCGCCCGCTTCGCGTCGAGGCTCACGAGCCCTCGGAGCGCCGCGTTGCGGACCACGTCGTGGTGCGACTCTCGCT
>CAZCER010000520.1:0-4025 GCA_964497385.1 uncultured Armatimonadia bacterium
CGGAGACCCTAGGCCCACCGACCGTGGTGAAGGCCACGCCGTCGGGCATAGGCTCGGTCCGCGCGAGCATGGGCTCGACGGCCGCGCGCGCGGACTCGAGCACGACAGGCGCGCCGCCGTACCATTCGTTGACGGTTCCGCCCCGGCCGGAGTCGAGGATGCGCCCCGCTTCGTCGATCCAGTAGGCCTCGCAGCGACTGCCGCCGCCGTCGAAGCCGATCACCGTTCGCAACCAAGATCCTCCTCTTGCGGGACGCTCCACTCGCGGACGTCCGCGCGGCGGGAGGCGGCCCACGCGGCGGCGCGTCCGGCCGCCTCACCCAGCGCCATGCAGGTGGGAGTGAGCCGCGGGGAGGCGTGCCCCTCATGGGTGGTCGAGATGCATCGTCCCGCCGCGATTACGTTCTCCAGCTCCTTCGGCATGAGGGAGCGGTAGGGCACATCATACGGCCTCGCGGGCGGGCCGGAGAAGACCATCCCGGAGCCCGACGGGCTGTGGATGTCGATGGGGAAGGCGCCGCGGGCGACGCCGTCCTCGAACCGCGCGCCGTCTTTCACGTCGTCGGCGGTCATCGTGTATTCGCCCAGGATGCGGCGCGTCTCGCGGACGCCGACCTGGGCGGGGAGTTCGGCGAGGTAAGCGCCGGCAAAGCCGGGGATGCGGGATCGGACGAAGCCGAGAAGCAGCGCGACCTGCCGGCGGCCCTCGCGCTCGGCGTCGGCGAGGTCGGCTGGGTCGGTTCCGTCGCGCCCCTGAATGCGGGACGTGTTCATGTAGACCTCGCCCGGGCGCGTTCCGGCGAAGAAGAGAAGGCGGTCGCGCGGGATGGGCAGAGCGGCCTCACGCCAGAGGGAGAAGAAGCCCGACACTCCGGTGAGAGGCTCGTGGCCGACGAGGGTGGCGTCGTGGAACTCAGAGGGATTCTCGGCGATGTAGCGGGCGACGGGCGCGAGGTCGACGCCGCCGAGGCGGAAGCACATGGTCATCGGCTGCACGTCGCGACCGGTCACGTCCGTCTGCATCGCCGCCCCCGCAAGGAGGCAGAGCGTCGCGTCGCCGGTGCAGTCCACGAACACGTCGGCGCCGAGACGGGCGGAGCCTGCCGGCGACGCGGTCCGGATCTCGGTGACGCGGTCTCCGGAGCGCTCGACGCCGGTGAGAAGGGCGTGATAGAGCACGGAGCAGCCCGCCTCCGCCAGCATCTCGTCCGCGAGGATCCGGAACGCGGCCGGATCGAACGGGGTGAGAGAGTACACGAAGCCAACGGTGTCGCGGAGGTGACCGGGCGAAGCGCCGGAGGCCGCAAGACGGCGGACAATCTCGTCGGCGAGCCCGTGGACGACTTGCCGGCCCGTTCGGTCGTGGAAGGTCATCCAGGGGTAGACGAGGGCGGCTGTGGACATGCCGCCGGCGAAGCCGTGGCGCTCCACCACCAGGGTCCGCGCGCCTGCCCGGGCGGCGGCCAGGGCGGCGCAGAGGCCGGCCGGTCCGGCGCCGCAGACGAGGACGTCCCACGACGCGCTCGGGTGGCTGGGTTTGTCGGGGCTCATGCGCATCGTCTCCGCGTCGGGAGTGGACGCACGCAAATCCGCCCGACGCCGACGCGGCGCCGGGCGGGCCAAGCAAGCGGGTCTTCGTGCGAACCGTACGGTTCTCCTCGCGCGACGCGGCGGGCTGGTTCGCACGGGGACGGCTCGCGTATATAATGCGCGTGACCTCGGACGGAGAGAGGGTTGGCCCCTGGTCTAGATTCGCGTTCGGGCGCCAAGGGCGATGGAGAGGGACCCGTCGAAGGGCCTCGTGCGTCCAAAAGCGAACCCCCGGCTGAAGCCGAGGCGCATGGCGGATCGGGCGGGGACGGTCACGCAGCATGATGAACCGCCGACACGCCGGCGGACACGAAGGACGATGCCTTGATGACACACCGGGCTCTCACGGTAGCGGCCGCGCTTGTGCTGGCGGCCTATGCCGTGCCGGCGCAGGACGCGCCGCAGCTCTTCTACGTCGTGAGAGAGCAGGTTCAGGGGCAGGAAGCGGTCACGATCTACGGGGCGGACGTCCACGGGGCGAACGCGCGGAAGGTCCGGAGCCTGAGTTCGGCGTTGGATCTCTCGTGGTCGCCGAACGGGCGGTACCTGGCTTTCACGCAGGAGCGCGGAACGGACGACGCGGCGCGAGCGGCTCTGTTCGTCGTGGACTGCCTGAGCGGCGAGACGGTCACGGTGACCGAGCGCCAGCACCGTTTGCTCGCGTTCTGGTGGTCGGACCTCTCGGACCGGATCTTCTACGCGAGCGGCGACCCCGAGTCCCTGGCCTACGATCTCTACACGCACACGCTGGAGCCAGGCGGGCAGCCGCAGGCGTTGACGACGGACGCGCTGAAGGCCCTGCTCTCGCCGCCGATCGTGTCCGCCGATGGGCGGTACGCGGCGTTCGCCGCGGCGGGCGAGGAGAACGCGCGACAGGTCGCGGTGGCGGACCTGGCGGCGCCGGAACCCCGGATCGCGACGGCCGGGCTGTTCGTCGAGAGGCATCAGTGGAGTCTGACGGGCCATCGGCTGGCGATGGTCGCGAAGGACTCGGAAGAGGGCACGCCGAGGCTCTACACGGTCGAGCCGGGCTCGGAGCCCCGACGCGTCTCGCTCGAGGATCAGGCTGTAGTCGGCTTCCAGTGGCAGCCCGAGGGCGAGGCGCTCGCCTACATGGTCGCGGTGAGGGCCGTGGGCGGGCCCGAGGCCGACGGGCGGCCCGTGGCCCCCGGCCGGGTGTGGCTGTACACGATCGAGAACGCGGCGGCGCAGCCGCAGCTTGTCGCGGGCTTGAGCAATGTGGCGCAGTTCGAGTGGTCGCCGACCGGAGCGCACTATCTGCTGACGGATCTGGCGCGCACGGTGGGGGGCGTGGAGGCGGCGAGTCTTCGCGTGGGGGCCCTGGCCGGGGCTCTGCGGGCGCCCGTCTTGGTGCGCAGCAGCATGCACGCGGTGCGGCCGAGTTGGTCGCCCGACGGCAAGACGATAGTGTACATGCGCGGCGACACCGTGTACTCGTTCTCGGTGGAGACCCAGCAGACGTCGCTTCTGGTGAACGCGTTGACCGTGCGCGCCAAGGTGTGGTCGCCGGACTCGCGCCACATGGCCATTCTGACGCCGTATCGCGAGGGCGGCGTCGGCGTGTGGCAGGTGGATGTGGCGGAGAAGACGGGACGCCCGATCTCGAACGCGTTCCAGGGGGGCGGGATCGACTGGTCCCCGGACGGGTCGCGCGTTCTGGTCTACATTCTCCGCTCGGAGGAGGCCGGTGACGTCTATCTGCTTGACCCGGCCGCCGAGGAGTTTCCGGATGAGGAGGACGCCGTCGCCCGCGACGTGCTGTCCGCGAGCTGGTATCCCAAGTCGTGACTCGGCAGACGCTAGGAAGAAGCCCCGCAGTGTTCAACAGGAAGCGTTTCCGCATTTGGACCGCGCCGGCGCTGGTCGCGCTCGGGATCGCTCTTTGCGCCGCGTTGGCTCAGGCTCAGACCACGTCCCCTCCGTACGATCTCCGCCACCTAGGCAAGGCGACCGCGTGGGCGGGGTGCTTTGAGGCCCACGAGGTGGAGGCGGCGAATCCCGCCAACCTCGAGTTCAACACTTTGGGCTTCATCGGCACGCCGACCAACAGACGGGTCGAGGTGGATTACGAGATCACCATGCCGGACGACCTCGAGGTCGGCGTGAAGCTGACGGCGAGCATCCAGCTTCGCTGCGTGCGGCATGAGGGCTGGGAGCCCGCGAGCATCCATGCGACGGTGAAGCACGAGAGCGGCCGACGGCCGGTGGCGCAGCTCGAGCATCAGCCGAACGGGAGTCTCGAGACATGGTCGTTCTCGTTTGACTCCCTCGGTCCGGGCGCGTACCAGGTGTCGTTGCGGATCGGCGGGGTGGAGCACTTCGCCGGCCGCGTGGGACGCACGTTCACGCTGATTCCCGAGGACCCCGCGCCCCTGACCCGCGAGCGATGGTTCGCGGCGCACCTGATCGACGAG
>CAZCER010000521.1:0-4011 GCA_964497385.1 uncultured Armatimonadia bacterium
GGAGCCGAAGAGGTCGTCCCGACGCCGCCGGGGCGCGCGCGTGAAGGAGAAGGCATCGGAGCCCGCCGGCGCCGACGGAGAGAGCGCGGCGAAGCCGACGGGGCGGAGGCGGTCGCCGCGCAAGACGACCAAATCGGCGAACACGGTAGAGACGCCGCCGTCGGCCCCTGCGGCGAACGCGGCAATCGGGACGGCGTCCGCGCGTCCGCGGAGACGTCCTCGGGCGCGGCCGGTGAAGGGCGACGCGTAGCTTCGGGACAGGGGAGGACTCTCTCGGAGGCGCGACGAACGTCAGACGTTGTGCTGTTGGGGCAGTGCGTCGGAATCACGGATCTCGACTGCGAGGAAGTCAGCATGTCCAAGGGCAAGGTGTTGGTAGTCGACGACGAGCGTCCGGTGGTCATGGTCATCGAGACCAACCTGAAGATCGCCGGGTATGAGGTGCTGACGGCCTACAACGGCCGCGAGGCGCTGGAGAAGATGCGTTCGGAGAGCCCCGACTGCGTGCTGCTCGATGTGATGATGCCGGAGATGAACGGCTGGCAGGTGCTCGAGGAGATCCGCGATGACGCGACGCTTGCCGATATGCAGGTCATCATGCTGACGGCCATGGTGGACGACGCCGACATCTCCCGCGGCTACGAACTCGGAGTGGACCTGTACCTCACCAAGCCTTTCGAACCGGAGGAACTCCTGGAGTTCGTTGGCCGAGTCATCGACATGGGCGCCGACGAGAGGCTTCTCTCGTAGCCGCGGCGCCTTACCCGCCCCTCCGGCCCGTTCGCCAGCCCCGCCCATGACCATCGCCACGTCCGAACACCGCGTGCTTGGCATCGACGCCGGCGGCACCTACACCGACGCGGTGTTGGTGCGTTCGTCGGACCAGACCATCCAAGGGTGGAGCAAGGCGCTCACGACCTACCCCGACCCGTCGGGCGGCATCCTCGCTTCCGTCTCCTCCCTTGGCTCCGACCTCTCGAGGGTGAACCGGGTGTGCCTCTCGACGACGCTCGCGACGAACGCGCTCGTGGAAGGTCTCGGCGCCTCGGTCGGCCTGCTGCTTTTGGGCTTGAACCGTCGGTTGTACGCGACGGGCGAGTTCTCCGCGCGGCTGCCCTCGGGGCCCCGCGCCTTCATCGGCGGGCAGATGTCGGCCGCGGGCGAGGAGATCGAGCCTCTCGACGAGGAGGCGCTTCGCGAGGCCGTCGCGCGCCTGACGGGCGAGGTGAGCGCCTGGGCCGTGTGCGGGGTCTTCGCGGTGCGGAACCCCGAACACGAGATTCGCGCGAAGGACATCATCGCGGAGTACTCGGACGGCCCCGTGGTGTGCGGTCACCTGATCTCGGAGAAGCTCGACGCCGTGGCCCGCGCCGCGACGTGCGCGCTGAACGCAAGGCTCTTGCCCGTCGTGCACGCGTTCCTGGGGTCCATTCGCCCGGCGTTGGGGCAACTCGGCCTCGCCGAGGGCGCGCCGATCTACCTCGTGCGCGGGGACGGGTCGCTGATGACCGAGGACCTGTCGCGAGCACGCCCCCTGGAGACCTTCTTCTCGGGCCCGGCTTCCTCCGCCATTGGCGCCGCGCATCTGGCGGGAGTGGATCGGGCGATGGTCGTGGACGTCGGCGGCACGACGAGCGACGTCGTCATGCTCGTCGATGGAGCGGTCGTCGAGTCGCCCGAGGGCGCGCTCATCGCGGGCCTCCGGACGCACATCCCGGGCCTCCACGGCGCCACGATGGGGCTGGGCGGAGACAGCCACCTGCGGGTGGCGCCGGACCGATCGCTCGCGATCGGTCCGCGGAGAGTCGTGCCGGTCTCTCTGGCGACGGTGGAGTTGGGGCTCGACCCCAGTGAGGCGGAGGCGCGCGCGGCCTGGAGCGTCGGCGGCCTACCGGACTACTTGCGTGCCACGGGGCCGGCGCCGGACGGGCTAACGGAGACGGAGCGCCGCATCGTCGAGCTGAGCGCGTCGAGACCGGCGTCCCTCGAGGAGATCACGCGGAGAGTCGGCCTTGCGTCGCCCAGTCTCCTGCCGATACGGCGCCTCCTCGCGCAACGGGCGGTGTGGGCGATCGGCCCTACCCCCACGGACGTCCTCGCCGCGGTGGGTCGCATCGCGCACCTGAGCGGGCCCACGGCTCGGTGCGTGGCAGCTCGACTCGCCTCCGCGGCGGGAACAACGCCGGAAGGGCTTGCGGAGCGGGTCGTCGCGACGGTCGGGCGACGGTTGGCGCACGCGGTGGGCGGCACGTGTCTGGCTCGGTCGGCCCCGACGCACCTCTGGGACCAGGGCGCCGACGCCTGTTTGCTGTCGGACTCCGAGCTGCGCGAGACGCCTTTCTTGGATCTGCAGCCGACCCTTCGGGCGCCGATCGTGGGCCTTGGGGCGCCGGCGGGGTGCTTCGTGCCCGAGGCGGCGCGGCTGCTGGGAACGGAGTGTCGGACGCCTGAAGGCGCGCAAGTCGGCGGCGCGGTCGGGGCGGCGGTTGCGCGCGTGCGGCGGACGGCGACGGTGGTGGTGCGGCCGGTGTACGCCGTGGAGGGCGTCGCGCACTATGGGGTTCACGGGCGGGCGCGGCCGGAGCTGTTTGAGGGGAAGGAAGAAGCGATCGCTCGCGCGCGGCTCCTGGCGACGGAGTACGCCCTGATGGACGCGGGGGATCCTCGGCTCCAGGTTCGCGTGGAGTGCACGGAGGCGGCGGGGCGCGACGCGGGAGGATCAAAACTCGTTTTTGAGGTCGTTGTCCGCGCCATCGCGCATCTGCCGCAAGCCGACGAAGAGGACTGACGGTCCGTGCGAGAGAACGGGTCTGTGCCGCGCGCCAAGGCGTCGGTCGTTCGAATCCAGGGAGTCGCTGCCATGACCCTACCCCGCGCCAAGCGCGCGCTGCTCACGATGCTCGCGGTCGACGCCGCCTTTCTCTGTCTGATCTGCTGCGCGAGCTGCAACGGCCAGCAGTCGCCTCAGGCTCCGGGAGGCGGCGAGTCGGCGCCCGCGGAGTCGGTTCCCGCCGAGTCCACGACGCAGGACGCGAACGCGGCCGCGTTTGACGGTGAGCGCGCCTACGATCTTCTCGTGAAGCAATGCGAGTTCGGGCCGCGCAACCCCGGCGGCGAGGGGCACCGAGCCTGTGGGGAATGGCTCATCGAACGTCTGGACGAGTGGTGCGACGAGGTCTTGGTGCAGGAGTTCACGCACACGAGCACGATGCAGTTCCCGGGCCAGACTTTCGAGATGCGCAACCTGATCGGGGTTGTCGAGCCGGAGGGCGGGCGCACGGAGACGACCCGCGAGGTGCTTCTCGTGGCCCACTGGGACTGCCGGCCGATCTCCGATCGGGATCCGAACCCCATGAACCGCTCCAAGCCGATCCTCGGCGCGAACGACGGCGCCTCGGGGGTGGCCGCGGCGCTCGAGATCGCGCGCTGTCTTTCGCTCGATCCCGCCCCGACGGCGGTCATCATCATCCTCACCGACGGGGAGGATTTCGGCGTCTCGGGCGACCCGGGCCTCAGAGAGTGGTTCCTCGGCTCCCGGCGCTTCGCGGAGAACCCGCTCGGTTTCGATCCGAAGCGCGGCATCCTCCTGGACATCATCGGCGACAAGAATGTGGAGATCGGCAGAGAGACCTACTCGTACCAGGCCGATCCCTCGTTGGTCGAGCGCATCTGGGCCACGGCGGAGGACCTCGGGCGCGACGATGTGTTCGTGAACACCCGCTACACCGTCTCGGACGATCACCTGCCGCTGATCGCCGCGGGCATCCCGGTCGTGGACCTTATCGACTGGCGCCCTGAGGTCACTGACGTGTATTGGCACACGCAGAAGGACACGCCGGAGAACTGCTCGGCGGAGGCGCTCGAGGCGGTCGGCGAGGTCGTGCTCGCCGTGCTGCGCGAAGGGATCTAGCTCGACCATGGTCTGGCCGGGGCTTCTGATCCTCGTCCTGAGCGGCCCCGCGCTCGAGCCGGGCGGCCCCCTCGCCCTCCTAGGCGCGGATCCGTCCGACT
>CAZCER010000522.1:0-4010 GCA_964497385.1 uncultured Armatimonadia bacterium
TGCGCCGCCGGGGCTCGCCCCGGAACTCCTGGCCCTCGTCCAGACCGAGCCGTCGTCGGACGCCGTGCGAGACCGCTCGCCCGAGGTGACGACGCTCTTCGAGCAGCTCGTGGCCGAAGCGGGACTCGACGCCGACGACCTCGCACTGGGCTAGTTCGCCCCGCGGTCTTTCCGCCGATGAATGTGATGCGGACGCGGGATGGGGCTCCTCGGACCGGTATAATGCAGAGGCTCGGGGCGCGGCCCCGTCCAAGAGGATCTGACCGCTCTGTATGAGTAGGAAGCGAAAACCGGCCCCACGCAGGCCTTCGGTCGAGTGGGTTGCGCACACGCCCCTCGGCTTCGAAGGCTTGGCGGTTGAGGAGATCCGCGACCGCCTGGACGTGGTTGGCCGCTGCGACGCTCCCGGCGAGGTCTGCTTCAGCCCCCTCGAAGACTTCGATCCCCTCGTGCTGCGCTGCAGTGAGCTGTGCTTCCAGCGTGTGCTCAGCATTCCGTCCCTTGTCGGCGAGCGCGCCGGCCCGCGGGAGCTGCTCGAGGCCGTCCGACGCTCGGTCGACGAGATCCACCTGGCGGCGCGTCGCGCGCAGGCCGCGCAGCTCGGCCGACCGCGCGCCGTCCACTTCGTCACCCGCATGACCGCCGGCTACCCCTACCCGCGTCAGCATCTTCGCGACAAGGTGGAACGCGAGATCGTCGGGATGCTCGGCCGGAAGTTCGTTTGCGTTCGGGAGAAGGCCGGACTCGAGATCTGGATCACCGCGGGCCCGCGCGAGCTGAGTCTCGATGTGCGCGTCTCGCCGGAGTCGCACCGCCACCGCGCCTACAAGCGCCAGCACGTCGAGGGATCCTTGCGGCCCGCCGCGGCCGCAGGTCTCGTGCGCTACGCGAAACCCGTTGAGGGCGAGCTGTTCGTCGACCCCTTCTGCGGCGCGGGAACCATCGCCTTGGAGCGCGCGCACTATGGGGTCCCCTACGCGGGAATCCTCGTCGGCGACCTCGACGCGACCGCGGCGGCGATGACGCTTGAGAACTTCGGCCGAAGGCACGAGCCGCGCCGCGTCGTCCGCTGGGACGCGCGCAGCCTGCCCCTCGCGGATGAGAGCGTGGACGCCGTCGTCACCAATCCGCCCTTCGGGGTGAAGTCGAAGACGCGCGACCCGGAGGCCCTGTACGGCCTGGCCGCCGTCGAGATCGAACGCGTCCTGCGGCCCGGGGGCCGCGCGGTGATCCTGGTGGGGGAGGCCGACTTGATGCGTCGCGCGGTCGGGAACGCGCCGCGACTCGCGCCGGGCGGCATGATGCACGTGACCCTCCAGGGGCGCGGCGCGACGGTGTTCCGCTACTTCCGAACCGGCTGAAGCCGGAGCCTACTTGCCGAGACAGAACGTCGCGAAGACGCTTTCGATGACGTCGTCCGTGGTGTGGTTCCCGAGGATCGCGTCGAGGTGCTCGGCGGCCTCCCGCACATCGAAGGCGAGCACGTCCATCGGCGTGTTGTCGCGCGCCCCCGCGAGCGCTCGCTCGAGGCACTCGGCCGCCTCACGCACGCAGTGAACGTGCCGTTCGCCGGTGAGGAGCACCTCGCCGGGCTCCACCGAGCCGCTGCGGAGGAGGCGTGAGATCGCGTCGAGGAGCGAGTGCACGCCGTCCGGTCGAAGCGCGCAGGTGTCCACGACCTCGGCGGCGTCCTGAACCTGGCGGCGCACGGCGTCGCGGGAGCCCGCGTCCGGCAGGTCGCTCTTGTTGATGCACGCGATCCAGGTCGAGGAGCCTCCGCGGGCGCGGCTGAGAACGGCGTCGTCCTCCTCCGTGAAGGGAACGGATCCGTCGAGCACGGCCACGACGACGTCGGATTCGCCGACGGCGCGGGCGGCCCGCTCCACGCCGATGCGCTCCACGTCGTCGGCGGGAGCGCGGAGGCCGGCGGTGTCGATCATGCGGACCGGCACGCCGTCGACGTCGGTCCATTCCTCGAGCGTGTCCCGCGTGGTGCCGGGGCTCGGCGTGACGATCGCCCGATCGCGGCCGAGCACGGCGTTCAGGATGCTCGACTTGCCCGTGTTCGGGCGGCCCAACAGAACCACGGTGACGCCGTCGCGCACCGCGCGGCCCATGGGCGCGGTGCGGAGCATGTAGCGCAGCCGCGCGAGTATCGGGTCGAGCTTCTCCGGAAGGTCCTCGGGTCCGATCGATGACGCGTCCTCGTCGGGGAAGTCGAGAGAGGCCTCGATCTCGGCGGCCACCTCCACCAGGGCGTTCCGAACCTCCGAGGTCTTCTCGGACAACACCCCGCGCAACTGCCGCAACGAGGCGCGGGCGGCCGACTCGGATCGCGCCTGAATGAGGCCGGAGACGGCCTCGGCCTGCGCCAGGTCGAGCCGGCCGTTCAGGTAGGCGCGCTTCGTGAACTCACCGGGCGCGGCGGGTCGCGCGCCGGCGTCGCAGAGCAGGGACAGGATGCAGCGGACGATGACCATGCCGCCGTGGCAACTGATCTCGGCCATCTCTTCGCCGGTGTAGCTTGCGCCTTCGGCGAACGCCACGGCGATGGCGTCGTCGATCGGTTCGCCGTCGGTCGTGCTGACGATCTCGCCGTGCATCGCGCGCCGTATCTCGAAGCCGCGTTCCTTAGCGGGGCGGAAGGCGCGGCGCAGGAGATCGTGCGCACCCGCGCCGCTGATCCGCACGACGGCCAAGGCGCCTTCTCCCGGAGGCGTGGCGATCTGAGCGATGAGGTCTCGCGCTAGCATGCGGCGGTCACCATGGCTTCACGCCGGAACCCCGATTCAGGGACTCGAGGATCCGGACGACGGGATCGGTCTCCAGAACGTCCACCCACTCGATGCGGCTCTCCGCGCGGAACCACGTCTCCTGGCGCTTCACGTACCGACGCGTGTTCCGCTTGAACGTCTCGACCGCCTCGGGGAAGGAGATCTCGCCCGCGTGGTGCGCCGCGAACTCCTTGTAGCCGATCGCCTGCATCGATTGGAGGTCGCGCGTGCAGCCCGCGGAGAGCAGGGCGCGCACCTCGGCCGGAAGACCCGAGTTGATCATCTGATCGCAGCGCTCCTCCACACGCATGTAGAGGGCGTCGCGGGGACAGATCAGGCCGAACATCAGGCACTCGTACCGGTCGGTCGGCTCGGGCTTGCTCTCGTAGACCTCCGACATCGGCCGTCCCGTCTTCATGCAGACCTCGATCGCGCGGATCGCCTTCTTCACGTCATTGGGATGAATGCGCTCGGCGGCGACCGGGTCGAGCTTCTTCAGGCGCGCGTGCACCGCTTCCACGCCGGAGTGGTGAGCGAGTTCCTTGAGGCTGCGCCGGAGATCCTCGTCCGGCTCGGCGACGGGGAGGTCGAGCTTGTTCGCGATCGCGCGGACGTAGAGCCCCGACCCGCCCACCACGAAGGGAGCGCGGCCCCGGCTCAGGATGTCGTCGATCGCGGCGGTCGCGTCGCGGTGGAAGTCGGCCACGTTGTACGGCTCGTACGGAGCGATGATGTCAATGAGGTGATGGGGAACGCGGTCGCGGTCTTCCGCCGAAGGCTTCGCGGTGCCGACGTCCATGCCGCGGTAGACCTGCATGGAGTCGGCGGAGACGACCTCGCCGCCGACGGCCTCGGCGACGCGCACGGCGGCCGCGCTCTTGCCGACCGCGGTCGGCCCGACGACGAACACCACCCTCGGCCGGGGACCGGCGTCCACTGGGCGTACCTTCCTCTCGCTCAACGCGCCGCGGCGCGCATGGCTCAGAAGCCGATGGTATCACACTCGGACGGAACGGCGCGCCCGGAAAGCCCCCGCGCGCTCCGGCGTGATGTGGTAGGCTGTCGGCTCGGAGTCGCGGCGGCGCCGGCCGGCGCGCTGACGACCCAACGCCCCGCGCCCCAAAGGGCCCGGAGGAAGGGACCACGCGATGGCACAGGCACTGCAGGCGCCTCGAGGAACGCAGGACGTCATCCCACCGACTTCAGGCGCTTGGCTGCACGTCGAGGCGGCGTTCC
>CAZCER010000523.1:0-4008 GCA_964497385.1 uncultured Armatimonadia bacterium
CGCGGATGATCCGGAACGCCGGTGTCTCGATCGGGTCGGGTTTTCAGAGGTTTTCTCGTCCGATATCCCCCTGCGTGGCGCGCGGGCGGACGCGGACGCGGGACCACCGCCCGTAGACCTGCCGGTCGGTGATCTCGTCCCACACCTTGATGCCGAGCGCGGCGGTCAGGTCCCCCTGGTCGAAGAGGCCCTTCTCGGTGCGGAACTCCGCCCGAAACCACCAGTACTCGTCCGTCCTCGCGCGCACGAAAAACGGGGCGCGCATCCCATCGGGGCCGACCGTGACCCCGTCGCGCGCCGTCCAGTTCGGCTCGCCCATGCCGGCGAGCGAGGAGACGCTCTCGAGCAGGAACTCGAGCGCCTCGGGCTGCCAGTCGGGGCGGCGACCGTCCGGAAGGGTGCGCTCTCGGAGGTGCCAGGCGCGGCCGTCGCGCTCCCACGGGGTCAGCGCGTCGGCGGCGACCGCTTCGCGCGCAGCTTGCGGCTCCGTGTAGTTCGGCGCGGCCGCGAGTTCCGCTCTCGGCACGCGGGGGGAGCGCTCGAGCGCCTCGCGGAGGAACGGCGCGGTGGACGAGGCCTTGCAGCGAGCGACCTCCTCGGGCGGGCCGACGCAGACGAGGTCTCCGCCCAGCGACCCGCCGCCGGGGCCGAGGTCAATCACCCAGTCGGCGGTCTTCGCAACCTCCATGTTGTGCTCGATCACGAGAACCGTGTTCCCGGCCTCCGCGAGCCGATGGAGCACGCGCAGGAGCCGGTCCACGTCCGCCGCATGAAGGCCCGTCGTAGGCTCATCCAGCAGGTAGAGCGTCCGTCCGGTGCCCGGCCGGGCGAGTTCGCGCGAGAGCTTCACGCGCTGGGCCTCGCCGCCCGAGAGCGTCGGCGCGGCTTGGCCGAGTTGCATGTAGCCGAGGCCGACATCGACAAGGGACCGGAGCGTCCGCCGGATGGGTGGGTGCGCGGAGAAGAGGTCGAGCGCTTCCTCCACAGACATCGCGAGCACGTCGGCGATGGACTTCCCCCGGTAGCGGATCTCGAGCGTCTCCGGCGTGTAGCGCGAGCCGTGGCACTCGTCGCACTCGACCCACACGTCGGGCAGGAAGTGCATCTCGATGCAGCGGCTCCCGAGCCCCCAACATGCCTCGCAGCGGCCGCCCGGGGCGTTGTAGCTGAAGCGCTTCGAGTCGTAGCCACGGACGCGCGCCTCGGGGAGACGGGCGAAGACGGAGCGGATCGCGTCGAAGACCTTCGTGTACGTGGCGGGGTCCGACCGGGGCGAGCGCCCGATGGGGTCCTGATCGATGTTGATGACCTTGTCGATGTGCTCGATGCCGTGGACGGCGTCATGCTCCTCGGCCACGGTGCGCGCGCCCCGCAGTTCGTGCGCGAGGTGGTTCAGGAGGATGTCGTGTACGAGCGAGGACTTGCCCGACCCCGACGGCCCCGTCACGCAGACGAACCGGCCAAGCGGGATGGGCACGGTGATGTCGCGGAGGTTGTTGTGCCGCGCGCCAACGACGGTCAGCCAGGCGCAGCCCTCATCGGGCGCGCGCCGGTCAGCGGGCACGGGGATGGGTAGGTCGCCCGCGAGGTACCTCCCCGTGAGCGACCGCTTCTTTCGCTGGACGGCCTCTCGCGGTCCGGCCGCGACGATCTCTCCCCCGTGCGGCCCCGCGCCGGGCCCCACGTCGAGGATGTAGTCAGCGGCCTCGAGGGTGTCGCGGTCATGCTCGACGAGGACGAGGGTGTTCCCGAGGTCACGGAGGTGCGCGAGCGCGGAGAGGAGCCTCGCGTTATCGCGCGGGTGGAGGCCGACGGTGGGCTCATCGAGCACGTAGAGCACTCCCGTGAGGCCCGAGCCGATCTGGCCCGCGAGGCGGATGCGCTGCGACTCGCCGCCGGAGAGCGTCGGGGCGGGGCGGTTCAGCGTCACATACTCCAGGCCGACATCGACCAGGAACCGCACGCGGCTCCGGACCTCCTCAATGACCTCACCCGCCATCTCCCGCTCGCGCGGAGAGAGGTCGAGCCCCTCGAAGAGTTCTAGCGCCTCAGAGAGTGGGAGGTCGCAGATCTGGGGCAGCGTGAGCCCTCTCAGGCGCACGGCCGCCGCGACAGGTTGAAGCCGCCCGCCGCCGCAGGCCCTGCAGGGAAGGTCGCGGATGACCCGCCCAAGTTGGTGGCGGTAGTGCCAGGAGAGCCGCGCCGCCTCCTCGAAGGCCGGGAAGCAGCCACGGATCTGGAAGCGCATACCGCGGGCCTCAAGCCACACATCGCCCGGGCCGTAGAGGATCGCGTCCTGCGCCTCGCGTGCGAGATCCTGCCAGGGGGTGTCGAGATCGAAACCGACATGGCGCGCCAGAGCCTCGACCATGTCCGTGAGCATCGCGCCCGGTTCGAGCGGCCCCCATGCCCCGACGGCGCCCTCACGCAGGGATCTCGCGCGGTTCGGGATGACGACGTTCGGGTCGGAGCCGCGCTCCGTCCCGAGCCCCTCGCAGTCGGGGCACCAGCCCTCGATGTGGTTGAAGCTGAGCGCACGGGGGGTGAGCGGCTCGAACGCGCGGTGGCACTTCGAGCAGGAGAAGTGCTGGCTGTAGGCGGCGTCCTCGCCGGTCTCGGCGTCGGCCACCACGAGCCGCCCGCCCGAGCGGTCGAGAGCGCGTTCGACGGAGTCCGCGACGCGCTTGCGGGTGCGCGACGAGACCGTCAGGCGGTCGACGACGAGTTCGATGCGGTGCTTCCGACGACGGTCCATCTTGGGGTTCTCGGTGAGGTCTATGAACGTGCCGTCGACGCGCGCTCGGAGGTAGTCCTCTCGTCGGAGGCGCTCCAGCACGTCGGCGTACTCCTCGTTGTCCTTCGGGTCGACGGGGGCCAGGAGCAGAACGCGCGCCCCGTCGTGGCGCTCCAGCACGCGGTCGATCACCTGGCTGCTGGTCTGCGTCCCGATCGGGATCTGGCAGTCGGGGCAGTAGGGCGTGCCGATGCGGGCCACCAGGGCGCGGAGGTAGTCGTAGACGCCGGTGACGGTGCCGACCGTGGAGCGCGGGCTCTGGCTCGCGGGCTTCTGCTCGATGCAGATCGCGGGCGAGAGGCCCGTGACCTGGTCGACCTTCGGCTTGCGCATCTGCCCGAGAAACTGCCGCGCGTAGGCGCTGAGGCTCTCGATGTAGCGGCGCTGGCCCTCGGCGTAGATCGTGTCGAGCGCGAGCGAGGACTTCCCCGACCCCGAGACGCCGGAGACGACGGTCATCTTGTCCCGCGGGAGGCGCGCGTCCACGCCCTTCAGGTTGTGCTCCCGCGCGCCGCGGATGGTGAGGTGCTCGACTCGCTTGCCGTTCCGGCTCGGTCCCGTGAGCTTGCGACTCTTGCCGTTCGCCTGGATCTTCGCGCGCCGGTCCGTGCGCAGGAACTCCCGCAGCGCCGCACCGGTGTGGGAGGCCTTGTGCTTCGCGACCGCCTCGGGTGTTCCGGTGACGACCAAGCGCCCGCCCTCCTCGCCGCCCTCGGGCCCGAGATCGATAATGTGGTCGGCGGTCTTGATGACCTCCAGGTTGTGCTCGACCACGATGACGGTGTTGCCGTCATCCACGAAGCGATGGAGCACGTTGAGGAGCTTCTGGATGTCGGCGAAGTGGAGGCCGGTCGTGGGCTCATCGAGCACATAGAGCGTCCGGCCCGTGGCGCGCCGGCAGAGTTCCTTGGCGAGCTTCACGCGCTGGGCCTCGCCGCCCGAGAGCGTTGGGGCGGGCTGGCCGAGGCGCACGTAGTCCATGCCTACATCGCGCAGCGTCGCGAGCATGGCGTGGATCTTCGGGTGCGCCTGGAAGTGGTCGAGCGCCTGACCGATGTCCATCGCAAGCACGTCGGCGATCGTCGCGCCGCGGTGGGTGATCTCGAGCGTCTCGCGGTTGAAGCGCGCCCCTCCGCAGACCTCGCACTCGACCCACACGTCGGCGAGGAAGTCCATCTCCAGCTTGACCGCGCCGTTGCCCTCGCAGGCCTCGC
>CAZCER010000524.1:0-4007 GCA_964497385.1 uncultured Armatimonadia bacterium
GAGAGAACGATGCGTCGCTCGAGTTCCTGCCAGCGAGGGTCGGTGGAGCCCGAGAGGTCGATGGCGCCGCCCGAGGTCCAGAAGGCCTCCCAGCCGCGGGCCGATGCGGAGCGCGTCTCAAGGAACGTTGGCAGCAGGCGGTCATCGGCCGCGGGTGAGAAGGCGACAGCGCACTCGAGAGACGCGCCGCCGGCGGGCTCGACGCGGTAGGTGTGGGGGGCGGCTGCCACCGACTCGGCGTTCGCACCCCAGGCCAAGCGGACGGAGTACCGGTCGGCGTCGATCCGGCGACTGAGGCGCGCCTCGTTGTTGGCCAGCGGCGTCAGCGTGGTCTCGTGGGCGTCGGACCGCGTCCAGTCCCCGTACCCGCCGAACTCCTTCAGGTCGGGATAGGGGAACGCGACCTCCACGGCGAGCCGGCCGCTCGCGACCAGGGGCGACTCGACGCGGACCGCGACGAGGTCTCGGTCGGGGTGACAGCACGTGGTGACCCGGACGGGTTCGCCCGCCGCCTCGAAGCGGCTGGTGAGGACGCCGGTCCAGAGGTCGAGGGTCTGTTGGGCGTTGGCGATGTCTGAAGGACCGACCTCGGAGCCGTCAGGGAGAATCATCCGCAGGGCGATCCGGCCCAGGTTCAGGCGGTGGGGGTTCGCGTACAGCCACCGGCTGATCTCATCGCCCCGGCCGGCGGGGATCTCGATGACCCGGCCGCTGTACGTGTCCTTCGGGGTCCAGAGGAAGTCGGCCTCGGTCAGGCCGGGCGGGAGCGGGGCGGAGTGCCAGCCCCACTGGGACATCGTGCAGCAGGGCTCGAAGGTCTGCAACCCGGTGATGTCGGCGGTGAAGGCGAACTCGCCGTTCCCTACCTGGACGGGGTGGCTCTCCGTGAGCACGGGGTTGTGGCGCCGGACGACCTCCCGGCGGTTGATGGGCTCGCCGGAGGCGGGACGGACGATCACCCCCGAGGCGACCATCGACGCGAGCGCGAGCACGCATGCACCGCCTGAGCCTGGCATGAGCAACCGTCCGTTCCGAGCATCCCTCGAACGGCTTCCGCCCGGGGGAGGGGAAGTCCTGTGCGCGGCGGAGGGGCGACCGGGCCGGGGCCCGAGGACCGGCAAAGCGGCCCGGGGCAGGTGCCCGGTCGGGCTCGCGGAATAGGGCGGGCGGTCAGAGCGTTCCCCGCCGCCGCGATCCTCGCGGCGGCTCTGTTCCCGGTGATCGTCGGCATGGCCGCGCGGCGCCGGCGAGCGGCTGACCGGAGCGCGGCGTTCGTCGCGCGGATGACGAATGGAGAGTGACCACGTGGACGACCTCTTAGCCAGGCTGCCCCTTCGGGCGAAGGTGGCGCATCTCGTGTTCCCGCCGGTGATGGGCGATGGAAGCGATCTCGACAAGGCGCTCGAATGCGCGCGGGCAGGCGTGGGTGGGTTTGTGCTCTACGGGGGGGTGTCGCCTCGGGCGACGGCGGAACTCCTGAACACTCTGCGTGACGCGTCGCGGAAGGCTCTTCCGTCCGACCTGAGCGACGCCGATCGCGACGCCCTGCGGCTCATGTTCTCGGCCGACCAGGAGAACGGCGCGGGGCAGGTTGTGAAGGGCGCGACCGAACTCCCGCCGCAGCTCGCGTTCGCCGCGGCCGGCTGCGCCGACCTCATGCGCGAGGGTGGGCGGATGGCCGGGGCCGAGGGCCGAGCGATGGGCTTTGACCTCAACTACGCCCCCTCGGCCGACTTCACGTCCACGGACACGGGCCCGATCGAGGCGGGACGGACGTTCGGGAGCGACCTGGCGCTCGGTCGGAAGCTCTTGGCCGCGTACGTCGAGGGCTACCACGAGGGCGGCATGGGCGCGACGGCCAAGCACTTCCCCGGCAGGGGCAGCGTAACCGCCGGCAAGGACGACCCGTTTTGGTGCTGGATCGACAAGTCGCCCGAGCGCTATGAGGCCGAGGACCTGACGCGTTTCGCGGACGCGATCGCCGCCGGTGTGGACTTCGTGATGAGTGAGCACATCGGAGTGCCCTCGGTCACCGGAGACGACCTTCCGGCGAGCGTGAACCCCGGGCTTGTGCAGAAGATCCTCCGCGAGAAGCTGGGCTTCGAGGGTGTCATCACCACGGACGACCTCTGGTACGACAAAGTCTGCGAGCGCTTCGGCGCGGAGGAGGTCGCGCTCCTTTCGCTCGAGGCCGGGCACGACGTGCTCCTCAAGCCGAAAGACCCGCTCGCGACGATCGACGCCGTGGTCGCGGCCGTGGAGTCGGGGCGGCTCACGGAGGAGCGGATCGACGCCTCGCTCGCGCGGCTTCTGCGGTTCAAGGCGCGGTATGTGAAGCACCAGTCGGCGTGCCCCGACCGCGCGGCGGAGTTCTGCGGGTCGGCCGCGAACGTCGCGGTCGCGCAGAAGGTCGCGGACGCGGGCACGACTGTGCTCGTGAACCGCGACGGGACGCTGCCTCTAGCAGCCGAGAGGCTCGCCGGCATCGGGACCGTCGTCCACGTGAGCGTGGCGCGGCGTACTGCGGACACGCTCCCGGCCGAGGTCGAGGCGCGAGTGAAGGAGACGTTCGCGGGCAAGGACGTGCGGTGCTTCACGGTCTGCACCGATGACGACACCGATGCGTCCGTGTGGGGGCGGGCGGAGGAGGCGGCGAAGTCGGCCGACCTGGTGCTCGCTTCGTTCATGGTGACGCGCAACAGGATGGGCGACCCCGCCCCGCTCGGGAAGGCGAAGGAGTTCCTGACCGCTCTGACCGAGTCGTGCGACGTCATCGCCCTGACGCACGGGAACCCGTACCTCATTCCGGCGCTCCCGAAGCTGGCGGCCGGGCTCACGAGCTGGGGCGAGGGCGGCTGGTTCGGGAACCGCATCCTCTCGATCTCGAGCCTTTTGCGCGTCGTGACCGG
Source organism: uncultured Armatimonadia bacterium (assembly GCA_964497385.1). Lineage (GTDB taxonomy): Bacteria > Armatimonadota > Zipacnadia > UBA1398 > UBA1398 > CAZCER01. Next base: position 2,910 of record CAZCER010000524.1, read on the forward strand.
TGACCTCAAGCCCACCGGGAAGCTTCCGGTCGAGGTCGGGCCGTACCCGATCGGGCATGGGCTGAGCTGGTAGAGCGCGACCGGCCTCCCCCGCGTGACAGCGTTGCGGGGGAGGCCGGATGAGTCGGCGCGGACCGGGACGGTCCGCCTGCGCGGGGGTGGCTACCACTCCACCTCGCGGTAGGCACGGACGACGCGCAGGGCCGCCTGGTAGCACTCTTTGCGGGTTTTCATGACGGCGTCGTCGTCGCGGCGTTTCGGGTGCACGCCGTTCGTGAGGACGGTGACGAAGAAGCCGCCCTCCTCACCCGGGTCGGCCCAGAGCGCGGTGCCGGTGAAGCCCGTGTGGCCGAATGCGCGCTGGGAGAACGTGTCTGCGAGAAAGCCGTCGGGGGAGATCCCGCACCAGCCGAGCCAGCGGTCGGAAGCGGCCGACTCGAGGTTACGGGTCATGACCTCCTCCCACACCTCGGGGCTGATGATCTCCTCGCGGCTCCCCTCCCCTATCCGGAGGAGGCACTGAGCGAACCGCGCGAGGTCGGTCGAGGTCGAGAAGAGACCGGCGTGCCCGGCGACGCCGCCCATCGCGCGCGCGTTCTCATCGTGCACGACACCTACGACGGGCTCGGACTCGCCCTCCTCGATCTCCGTCGAGACGCAGCGCTCCTGCAGTCCGGGGCCGGGACGGAATGTGGTGTCGACCATGTCGAGTGGACTGAAGACGAGTTCGCGCGCCAGCCAGTCGAGCGGCAGTCCCGAGACGCGCGAGACGATCTCCCCGAGGAGGATGTAGCTCATGTCGGAGTAGCGCTGGCTCGTGCCGGGCTCGTAGTCGAGTTCCTCCTGGAAGATCGCGGCGAGGACCTCGTGGCTCGTGCGGCAGGTTTGGTGGAAGGGCCGCCACCAGTGGAAGCCCGCCGTGTGGGTCATCAGATGGCGGACGGTCGCTTTGGACGGCGGGCGGTCGCCGAACTCGGGGAGGTACTGCGAGATCGGATCATCGAAGGTGAGGGCGTCGCCGGAGGCGAGCGCGGCGGTCACCGTGGTGGTCGCGACGACCTTGGTGAGGGAGGCGAGGTCCCACACGGAGTCGAGCCC
>CAZCER010000525.1:0-4002 GCA_964497385.1 uncultured Armatimonadia bacterium
AGCGTGTCGCGTCGGGTCATGGTTCCTCCGGTGGTGGGCGTGGAGCCTGCAACCCACTTCCGGAGGTTCCTCCGGTCCACTCCGATGCCCTGCGGATCAGGAAGAGAGGACGGCAACCACCCAGGTCTCGACGATCGCCGACGCCGCGAGCGCGGCGAGCACGCTCGCGCAAGCCCGCGGCGAGAAGACGACGCGCAGGGCTCCGCCGAGCGCCGCCGACCGCCACTCCGGGCCCGCCTCCGACGCGAGCGCGGCGCAGAAGAGGAGCCCGAGCCCCGCCGAGACCGACAGAGCCGCGAGTTCGAGCGGCGCGTGCGCCAGCGCGAGCGCGACCTTGGCGGGAGGAACGCGCTGCACCCAAAGCGCGCACGCCGCGGCCACTCCCGCATAGAGGCCGTTCGCGAAGAGGCAGAGCGGCGGCGCGACGCACCCGACAGTGAGTCCCGTGCGCGGTCCCTGAGGCGGGCAGTCGAGGACGGCCGGAAAGAGGCGCCCGACGGCGGCCGGACGCTTGTAGGCGGCGAGGAAGAACCGGTCGAGGAGGCCTCCACCCGCCCGGGCTCGCATCTCCAGGGCCGACGCGCCTACCCCGGCAAGGGCCACGGCCGCGCACGCGAGCAGGTTCCCGCCGAAGAGGGCCAAGGCCATCGAAGGGCCGGGCGCGGCGGGCAGTCGCCACCGGACGTACGCGCCGAGGGCCTGCGCCAGACGCAGAACGGCGTCGCCCTGGCCGACGGCGGAGAGAAGTCCGGCTGCGGTCGCGCTCAGGCACGCGCCAGCCACGAAGACGCCGGCCGAGGCGCCCGCGAGGCGCGCGAGCGACGGCCCGCGCGCCTCGTCACTTGCATTCACAGGCCAAGGGCAGGCAGCGCCGACGGCGCGGCCTGCGCCTCGTCCACCTCCACCTGGATGTCGCGCACGGCCAGGCCGCCGCAGGCCTGCAGCACGTCCCACACGCTCTCGACGCCTCCGCGCACGAAAGTGATGTGCGTGGCGTCCACGGGAAGCCCCGAGCGCGTCGGATCGAGGGGAACCCAGCCGTTCTCCTCTCCGAGCCAGCTCTCGGCCCATGCGTGCGCGTAGAACCCTTCGCCCACGTAGACGAGCCCGGTGCAGATCCGTGTGGGAATCCCGAGCGAACGGGCCATGCCCGCGTACAGGGCCGCGTAATCGCGGCAGACGCCGCGGCGCGACTCGAGGATCTGCGCCGAGGTGCGAGCCGAGTCGAGCGCGCCCCCGAAGCTGAGGGCCTTGTCCACCCAGGCGCAGAGAGCCTCCGCCACGCGTGAGGCGTCGGTCTCGGCGCCGGCGATCTCGAGCGCTTGCGCGGCCACGGCGGGGTCATCGCTCACCAGAAAGGCGTCCGGCTGAGCCAGAGGAGCCAGCTCGTCCGGAACCGCGTAGCCGAGCGTCGGTCCGGAGCGCCTCCGGATGTCGTCGGCCGCCACGTGAATCAGATAGGAGCCGTCGGCGAGCGTCTCGGCGGTCTGGCGCCCGTCGATCGACGGGATGTCGAAGCCCTCGGGCACGCCCTCGAGCACCGCGGAGAGAGACGTCACGCGCTTCGGCGGAGGCAGGGGACGGTCGACCTGAACGCCGATGCCGAACTCCACCGGGGGCAGGTAGTCGCCGGCCCCCAAGTCGCGCGCCTCTTCTTCGGGAGCCGCCTGGAAGCGCACCCCGAACTGGCCGCTTCCCGAAACGAAACGCCCGTCGGGGTCGAGTTCCATCGTGTACGGGCCGCCGGAGAACTCACCGGAGACGGTCCAGTTGCCGTTCTCGGCTCGGGTGACGGTGTTGGTGGCCGTCGTCACACGGTCCGCCATGATGTGGTAGAAAGCGAACTCGCTCTCACCCTCGACGGGCGGCAGGAGCAAGAACGTCAGTTCGCCGAGCAGCGGAACTCCGCCCGGCGCGGCGTGACGCGTCGTGGTCTCGCCGTCGTACGCGATCCGCTTGGCCACGATCTCGGTCTCGCCGAACTCGACGACCCTGCGCGTCGGAGTCTCCCCCGCGGGAAGGCTCGCCTCCAAGCGGATCGGCCTTCCGGTCTCGGGGTCGACCCATTGCTCGATCGCGATGTCCACCTCCATGGGAAGGCCCATCTCGGCCAGGCGCAACCGGACCGCGACGGTCATGTGCGCGGAGCCCGCGTCCTCGCCCGCCTCGACCGTCTCCGTCGTGAAGTGCGCGTAGCCGATCTTCGCCGTCCCGAACAGGACCGAGGCCCACTCGTCGCGCTCGACGATGCGCGCGTCCGCGGACCGGCATCCGGCGAGCGAAGCCATCGCCCACACGCTGACCAAAGCGAGAGGTAAGCACTTGCCAAAAGCGTTTCGCATGAGGTTGCCTCCTAAGCCTACGGTTGCGGCTCCTCGACCCACTCGCAACTCAAGTCGGAGAAGAGCACGTGGTAGCCGCCCGGGTGGACGCCGGAGCGCTCGCGCAAGATCGGCGTGCGCGGGACCGACCTGCCGGGGCGGACCTCGAGCCCGTATCCCGCCTCGGGTATGTAGTAGGAGGGCCTGCGGAAGCCCTGCGGGTCGTTCGGAGACGCGAGCCGCGCCTCGAACGACTCACGCGTCATCCGGCCCGTTGCCACGAGGTCCTCTCTGAGGAGCTTCACCCAGAAGTCGTCGCTCTTCACGTCAACGTCCTTGTAGGTTTCGCGAAAGCCCTCATCCGTCGGGTCGGGGATGTAGTTGCCAACGATCCCCTCTTTCGGCCATGTGTGCATCTGGGTCCACGTCAACAGCGCCTGACCCAGAGCGCGGAGGTTCTCGCGGCTCACGAACCGAGCCGCCTCCGTCGCCGGTCCGATGCCGAAGACGCGTATCTCGCCTCCGCTGGACACCGTGAACCGCGTGCCGGTGGCGTCCGGCGCGATCTGCCAGTACCGGCTGATCGGGAACTGCGTCTGCCACTGAGGCTCCAGGACCACGGCGGGGTGGGTGGGATCGAGCGGGGCGAGACGAAGCTCAAGAGGCGCAAGCCCCCCCAGCGCGCCGGCGTCGTCCCAGCGGACGTACAGGCCGATCAGAGCCCTCCCGCCGTCCGCCCACTCCACCGTATCGTAATAGCCTTCGTCGCTCGCGCCGAACCGGCGCTCCAGCGAACCGCTCTCGACGTCCAAGATCCAGACGTCCCAGCCTCCGCGCCCCCGCACGCGACTGGACAGGGCGACTTTCGTCTCATCGGGCGACCAGCGCGGATGGTCGAGGAGCTGGACCCCCTCCGGCATCTCCACGTCGCGGACCACCGGACTCCCGTCGCACCACTCGCCGCCGGACCTGAAGTCCATGAGGCCAAGAGTGACTCGGCGTCCGCCGTCCATCGCTCGGCCGATGTAGAACGCGTGGGCGCCCGAGGGCGCGACTTCGACGGTCCGAGGACCGCTCACTCCGGGCAGAAGCGACCACTCGGCGAGCACACGCGACATGCGCGTCCGGTCCGGCTCGTCGGGGGTGATGAGATGGATCCGGCGGGCGATCGCTTCACCTCTCTCGTCCAGGACGTCGCGCTGAACCACACACGCGTCGGGGCTCTGCGAGACCCAGCGCGGAGCGAAGTAGCCGCCGTCGCGAGTCAGGCGGCGGGGCGCCGCGCCGCCGAGGCCGGAGATCACCAGGTCGCCCCGAGGCGACTCCACATCCGACGGCGCTCCCGCAAGAGGGTCGATCTCGATGTAGGCGAGCCGGGCGCCGTCGGGCGACCACGCCGGCGAGGCGCCTTGCTCCGCTCCGGTGACGCGCTCGAGCGTCGAGGTCCCCAGATGCACGACGACCAGCGCCGACTCACTGCTCAGAGGCCCAACGTGGGTCAGCTCGGTGTAGGCCAGCTCGCCGCCGCGCGGCGACCACACCACGTCGCCGCGCTCGGTCGCCACCAGCGGCTCGGCGCGAACCACGCTGTCGTTCGGCTCTTGCGCCGCCGCGGAGAGCCAGAGCAGTGTGAGCGCTCCCGAGGCCGCCGCGAGGCGCCAGGTTGTCGTTCCCATGCGCA
>CAZCER010000526.1:0-3988 GCA_964497385.1 uncultured Armatimonadia bacterium
GGCATGGCGCGCCAGAGGCGGGGCTGATAGCCCGTGGCGCCGCCCTGGTGGTGCAGCTCCCACTCGTCCGCGACTCCTTCGGCCGCATAGGCCGCTCTGGCCGCCTCGAAGGCGTCTCCGGCGGTCGCTCCGGGCCGGGTGGCCGCGAGAAGCGCTCCATCGACGCGTTGGACCGACGCCTGGCGATCCAACAGGACCTGCGGCGCCGGACCGACGTGGACGGCGCGCGTGAGCGAGCAGTGAAGGCCCCCGCGTCTCCCCACCATGGCGCAGATCACGTAGGCTCGCGCGACGTTCGCGGTGGGAAGCGGATGGCGGTAGCGGAAAGCCCGCTCGTCGGCCGCGACCAGAAGCACGGCCGGCGTCACGCCGCGCGCGAGAGCCTCCTCGGCGACAAGCCCCGCGACCTGGTGCTCGGTCAAGCCCGGTCGAACCTGTCGCAAGGCGGCCGCGACGGCGGCGCCGCAGTCGCTTCCGAGCGCCCGGTAGCGGGCGATCTCCTCGTCCGTGAGGGGCGTCTGAAGGGCGGTGACGGCGGCTTCGTCCACCGCGGCTCCGGGCGCCGGCGCGTCCGAGACGGCGCCCCCGGCCGCAAGGTCCGACAGCAGCGCGCCCGTGCGGTCCGCGTGCCAGGGGAAGGAATGGACGGTCAGATCGAGGCCGCCGAACTCCTCCGTCTCCATGCGCACGCACTCGACGTTGTTCAGAAGCGCGTGGCACGCGTCGCGGGTGACCACGACGGTGAGGTTGCCCATGTCCGTGGTTCGCGCGACGAAGGCCTCGGCGCCGCACAGCAGCCACGCCAGGTTGGTCTGCTTGCGGAGGATGAGGGCGGCGAGGGAGCGCTCGTCGAGCAGGCGGCGGACGCGCTCCAGCTTACGCGCGAACTCGGCGTTCATGACAACCTCCGGGAATGGGCGACGCGAAACGCCCGCTAGGCGTGAGCCTGGTGTTGGCGCGAGCGGAGTTGCCCGATGCTCTCGGCGTAGTTCGCGCCGGGCACGAAGATGCTGGCTCCGCCGACGACGATGTCGGCGCCGGCCTCTTCGACCATGCGCACGATGTCCGGGCGCAGGCCGCCGTCGACCTCGATCTTCACGTCAAGCCCGCGCTCGTCGATGGTCTGACGGAGGGCGCGGATCTTGCGGAGGACGGACGGGATGAAGGCCTGTCCGGCGAACCCGGGGTTCACGCCCATAACGACCACGAGATCGACGAACTCGAGGACGTAGTCGATGAAGGTGAGGGGAGTGGTGGGGTTCAGGGCGACGCCGGGCACGACGTCGAAGCTGCGGATCACCTGTACGGTGCGGTGGAGATGGTTGGTCGCCTCGCCGTGAACGGTGAGGATGTTCGCGCCGGAGAGGGCGAAGCGCTCGATGTAGCGGTCGGGCTCGTGGATCATCAGGTGGACGTCGAAGGGCAGCTCGGTCTCGTCCCGAAGCGCCTCGAGCATGAACGGCCCGAAAGTGATGTTCGGTACGAACATGCCGTCCATGATGTCGAAGTGGAGGAGGTCGGCCCCGGCCTCTTCCAGTTCGCGGATCTCCTCGCCGAGTCGGGTGATGTCAGCACAGATGATGGACGGAGCGATCTTCATGGTTCTCTCCCGATCTGAGCGCCGCACAACATGGACCCGCCGTCACTGTCGCCCTATAATCTTAGCCGGAACGACTCCGGTGTGTCGAGTCGAGGCCGACACGAGGCAACCGTCGCGGACCACGGAGGGGAGCGCGCGCGCGCATGGGACTACTGAGCGGTCTCGAGGGCATGCTGCGGGGCCTTGTTGAAGGGGTCTCCGGCCGGGCGTTCGGCGGCGCTCTGCAGCCCGCGGAACTCTCGCGCCGCCTCATGACCGAACAGGCCGCGACCGCTCGCACGGAGCGCGATGGAGCGACGTCGGTCGCGAACGTCTACCGGGTCGGCGTCTCGCAGCGCGATGCGAGCGCGCTCGCGAACGCGCTCGACGACATCGCGTCGGAGTGCGCCGCGGCGCTCCGGTTCCGGGCCGCGGAGAACGAATGGCGCCTGCCGGGCCCGATCGAGGTGCGCGTCGAACTCGAGCGCGGGCTGGCCACGGGGCAGACGAAGGTCGTTGCCGAGCGGCGTGAAGGCTGGCTCGCCGCCCTCGTCGAAGTCGTCACCGGCCCGGACGCCGGTCGCTGGTTCGAGAGTCGGGCGCCCGAGACCGTCGTCGGTCGCGCGGCTGAGTGCGCGATCGCGCTCGCCGATCCGGACGTCTCTCGGAAGCACTGCGCCATTCACGCCGAGGGCGAGTCGCTCCGCCTCGAGGATCTAGGAAGCACGAACGGCACGTACCGGAACGGCAAGCGCGTGCTGAGCGCTCCGCTGAAGACCGGCGACACGATCGAACTCGGCTCGACGTTGCTCAAGGTGGCTCCGGGCGCCCTCGTGTGGCGTTCGGAGGCCGATGTCGCGGGCGGCGCGCCGCGGAACGCGGAGTAGGTGACCGATGTACGATTTCCCGCCCATGGCCGTGAAGATCGCCCTCGTCGCCTGCCTGTACATCTTCCTGATGGTCGCCTACCGAGAGCTGTACCGCACGGTCAAGCAGACGCGGCCCACGGCGGAGCGCCCGCCCGAGACGGGGCTCGGGGAGCGCCCGGTGCCCCAACTCGTGGTGGTCGCCGCGGGAGACGGCTCACGCATGCAGGTTGGCGACGCGTTCACACTCCTGCACACCACGACCCTCGGTCGAGCGTCCGATAACACGATCGTGCTTCTGGACAACTCGGTCTCGAAGTACCATGCCCGCATCGACTACGACGGAGACCGCTTCGTGCTCACGGACGTGGGATCCACCAACGGAACCCTCCTCGGGGGCCAACTCGTCCGAGGACCGATGACGCTCGCGCCGGGAGCGGCGATCCGCGTGGGCGCGACCGCTCTGGCCTTTCGCGCTTGAGTTGAAGGAAGGACCGACTCCGCATGGCACGCTTTCGAGTAGGGACCCGTCGCGTGGCGCTCGCCGCGCTGACGACCCTCTTCCTCAGCCTGCAGGGCTGCTCCGCGCTCTTCTACGCGTACATCGGCTATGAGCTGGTGGATCGCTACATCAGCCGCGACCGGGGAGATGATACGACGCGCGTCGTGTACGTCGTCCAGACCACCGGCGAAGGGAACGCGGTCATCGCCGGGGCCCGGATCGAACTCCACGCTCTGAAGACCGGCGGCGACCCCACCAACGCGGACGACTTCGACACCGTCGCCGACGCCGTCCGCGAGACCAACGGAGACGGCGAGGCCGTGGTCTACGTGAAGAGCGACCCAAACGAGGCCGGCGACAACGTCATTCAGCCCTGGGTGACCTATCGCGAGGTCGTCACCGCGCCGGGCTTTGAGAGCTACTCCGGCGTGCGGAGCGAGATCGACGAGAAGGACGGCTTGGTCGAGGCCGACCCGATCCGACTCGTGCCCAGGTAGGGCCCTCTCCGGTCCCGTCGCCCGGCGTAGTTCCTCGATCCCGCGGAGCCGGCGCCCAACCGGTCCGTCTCCCGGAACGCTCCGTTCCACCGCCCGTCCTAAGGGGGCGATGCGCCGGTCGGCGGCAGGATTCCGAAGCCCGGAGGCCCATAGTCCCTTCAGGCGCCGGTCGACGGCGCGTCCCCGTGTTCCTGTGGTTGATGGGAGGTATGGGACATGAACGCTTGTGGAGGCTTCTCCCGCCGAGGCGCGGCGGCGCGTCCGTTGGCCGTGCTGGCGCTGGCAAGCGCCGCCCTGGCGCTCGCGCTCTCCGCCGGGTGCGGGAGTTCGGTTCTGCAGCCAGGCGTCATCGGAGATCCCCCCGAGCCCGGCGAGCAGGCCGGCTCAGGCGACATCGCGTCGGTCTTCACGACCTACTCCGACTGGATCCGCCCGAACGAACTCATCGTGAAGTACAGGGAGGGCACCACCCCGGCGGAGGCCGAGGTGCGGGAGCGCGCGATCGGGGCCGAAGTCGTGAAGAGCGATGTCGGCGATCTGCTGC
>CAZCER010000527.1:0-3987 GCA_964497385.1 uncultured Armatimonadia bacterium
TAACCCACTCGATCCGTGCGCTGCGAGGCGCACCAGTCGGACCGTCTCGGTCCGAGCCGACAACCAAACAGAACCACACGCGAAGGGACGTCCAACCATGTCAAGCCCAAAACTCACTCGCAGGCAAGCCATTCAGGCGGGTCTAGGCGCGCTCGCGATCCCCGCGATCATCCCGTCGAAAGCGCTCGCACAGGGCGCGAACGACCGTGTCGACATCGGGATCATCGGGCTCGGCGGCAGGGCCCGGTGGCTCGCTGAGTACTCCCTCCGGAACCTTCGCGGCCAGGTCCGCGTCGCCGCTGTGTGCGACATCCTCCAGCCGCGCGTGGACGCCTTCGTGAACGACCTCTCGGCCGGCGAGACCTGGAACAAGTACACCGACTTCCGCGAGATGATCGAGAAGGAGAACCTCGACGGCGTGATGGTCGAGACGACCACGCACGCTCGCGCCTGGGTCACGGTTCTCGCGATGCAGGCGGGCATGGACGTGTACATCGAGAAGCCGATGTGCCTCTCGATCGCCGAGGGCCGCGAGATGGTCAACGCGGCCCGCCAGTACGGCCGCGTCACGCAGGTGGGCACCCAGCAGCGCTCGATCCCGATCAACAACTGGGCGAGCGATTTGGTGAAGACCGGGGCGCTCGGTAAGGTGCACACCGTGCTCGCCCCGAACTTCACGGGCCCCATCCGCTGGGAGGACCAACCCGGCCAGCCGCTCCCCGACGGCGCGAGCGACGCCTTCTGGGACGTGTGGACCAACCAGACCGTGCTCCGGCCGTACCACCCGAGCCTCCACTACGGCTGGTCTAACTACTGGGACTACGACGGCGGCGGGAACTCCTTCGGCGTGAGCGGCTGGGGCACGCACTCGTACGACCAGATCCAGCGCGCCCTCGGCACGGACGAGACGGGCCCCGTGGAGGTCGTGCTCGAGGAGCCGGTGGCGGTGCGGAGCGTCTGGGCCGACTCCGACGACATGAACCTCGGAGGCCCGCGCGCGAAGGTCACCATGCGCTATGCGAACGGCGCGGAGGTGCAACTCCACCGCGACCGCAAGGACAACTCGCTGCACGGTCTCGGCGCCACGTTCGTCTGCGACGCGGGGCAGCTCGAGATCGAGCGGAACGCCCTCTGGAGCGACCCGCCGGAGATCGTCAACGCGCCCGAGAACCCCGGCCCGAACGACCAGGACGAGAGCTACTACCACGTTCTGAACTGGATCGAATGCATGAAGACCCGCGAGCGCTGCAACGCGGACATCGAGTACGGGCAGCGGGCGACGACGCTCTGCTACCTCGTGAACATCGTCCGGGACGTCGGCCGAGTGGGCGAGACGCTCCACTGGGATCCCGTGGCGGAGCGCTTCACCAACTGTGACGAAGGAAACGCCATGCTCGCGCGCACCCGCCGCGCGGGCTATGAACTGCCGGCGTAGTCGCGCGGAGCAAGCGATCGCCGCATCACGCGAAAGCGAAGGAGGGGCCGACCAGAAAGCCTCCTGGCGGCCCCTCCGCGCGCCTAGTCGATCTTCTCCACGAGCAAATAGTCCATGCCCATGAGATGGCCCGCCGACTCCGGGTTGCGCCCGGTCGCCTTCAGGCGGAAGACGTGCGTCCCGGCGGTCAAGGCATGCGCGCCGTAGTCGAGCGCCTCGGTCTGCTGGACCTCCTTCGAGTAGAGGTCCGCGGGCTCACCCACGACCTGCCCGTCCAGCGACGCCGTCGCGATCGCGTAGTCCCACGAGGTCGTGAGGCGGGCGGTCAGTCGGTAGTCGCCGTCCTCGGGGATGCGGAGTTCGATGTCGACGTACGCGCCGTCGCCGCTCGGCTGCACCCACAGGTGGTGACCTCCCACGAACCGGTCACCGAGGTCCTGCGTCGAGTAGCCGCAACCATGGAAGCCCGACACGGAGGCCCACACGCCCTCGGCGCTGTCGGGATGCAGGATCAGCGGCTCCCAGCGGAAGTAGTCGAACTCCACGCGGTGGCCCGTCGAGGCGGGGTTCTTCCCAACGCTCCGGATGGTGACCTCGGTCTCCCCGAGCGGGAGCGGCCCGAGCGGGAGGATCGTGGGGCGGAGTTCCTCCGTCGGGGCGTAGAGGTCGAGCGCCGCCCCCACAGGTTTCCCATCGACGTACGCCTGGATGACGCCGGCGTCCGGACCGTACACGACGCGCGCGCCGAGAACATAGGTCACATTCGGTTTGGAGGGTGGGGCCACGAGGGTCATCTCGGCGCCCTCGGCGCCGACCCAGACCAGCGTCCTGCCCGCGCTGAGTCCGCGGCGCGGGACGCTCGGCGCCGGCGGCTCGTCGCTTGTCGAACTCACGACATCGGTCCACTCCGCCTCGAAGACGTCGGTGACGGACCGCGCCGGCAGGAGCTGGAGGCAGTCGAGCACGGCGCGGCCGGCCGTCGCCGTCGCGAGGCCCATTCGCTGGATTCCGGCTTCGGCGTAGATGCCCTCGAGTTCGAGCTGGTTCGGCGCGGGCTTGCCGATCACGGCGAGCGGCTCCCCGTTCCAGGTCAGCGTGAGTTCCGCCGCGTTTGTCTCCGGCGTCGTGTACAACGTGACGTAGTAGACGCCCGTGGTGGGAAGGGTGACCTCGAACTCGCTCAGGGCCTCGCCCGCGGTCGCCTCTCCAAAGTCCACGGCCAGTTCGCCGTTGAGTTGGTGCGGCAGGAGAGCGTCGTCGATGAGGGAGGCGTCCCCGGCTCCAACCGTATTCGCGAGCACGCTCTCGGCCTCGATCGTGTAAGGGATCGAGAGGCCGCTGGTCCGCACGTCGGCAAGGGTGAGTTCAGGGAGGAAGAGATCGGTGCGGTACTCGTACTCGGACGGCGTCTGAAGATACTCGGTCCCGCCGATGTACGTGTGGCCTGCTAGATCCTCGAAGGGTGGGACGAGTTCCTTCTGGTACCAGTAGGCGACCGAGTTGTACTCGAACTCGTCGGCATCGAGCACGCCCCACGAGCCGTAGTTCTCGATCGTCATGCGGATGCGCTCGGTGAAGGGGATGAGGTCGGTGAAGTGCCACCGGTAAGGGCAGGTGCGGAGGCTCTTGAGTGTGTCCGGGTCGGCCGAGCAGCCCCAGGTCGGGCCTGGCAGATACCGGATGCCCCACGCGTCTCCGAAGTAGTCCTCGGACCCGGTGCCGATCCAGCCCGGAAACCGTTCGTCATCGATCCAGACCTTCTCGTCCCCCTCGCCCCACCAGCCGTCGATCGGGTGATCGATCTGAAGGGTCACCCCGACGAGATGCCCGCTGCCCGAGGTCTCGACGAACGGGTAGTCGAGGCTCTTGCTGTCCGGCTCGTGGCGCCAGCGCGCGTGGAAGTAGAGCTGGTCGTCGGTGAACTCCTCGAGCGGGGCGTGGTCGATCTCGACGCGCACCGTCGCGGGAACGGCGAGAAGGCTCTTCAACTCAAGCACCGCGCTCTCCCGATACGGCATCGGGTAGTAGAAGTAGCACTCGCCGCTCTTGCAGCCCGCGACAAGGGAGCCGTACTCCGGGGTCTCCCAGTCGAAACCGAAGAAGGCCCCAAGCGGGGCGACGACCTGCGGCGTCGGAGCCTCGTCCCATCTGCCGGTCAGGATGAGCTTCCGCCAGAAGTGCCGCTGTTCGCACTGCACGCTCGCCCGGATGCCCCGGATCACCCCTGGGCCTCCGAAGTCCGTGAGGGTGTACGTCTCACCCGGCTGGATGGTGTGTGTGAGCACATGCGTCTGCTGTCCGGGGAGTTCCGGCTTGGGGTCGGCGCCGGGGCTCGCCCAGGCGTCCGCGGCCTTGGACATCGCGGCCTGCTCGGCATCACTCAAGGGAAGGCGGAAACTCTCGACCTCCCAGTCCTCCGGGTACGTGAGGTAGTTCACGATGTAGAACCGGGCGGCCGGCGGGTCGCACGTGACCTTGATGCTCTTCGAGTACGGGATCGGCGCGTAGCAATCCGAGGCCGACATGACGCCCCCGTCCCGCTTGTAGATGAG
>CAZCER010000528.1:0-3982 GCA_964497385.1 uncultured Armatimonadia bacterium
GGAGTGAGGCTGTCGGCGGCGCCCTGGTCGATGACGCCGGACTCGTAGTGATGAATGCGGACCGCGTTGTACCCGAGCATCCGCAGCCGCTCGGCGAGGGCGTCGGCCTGCTCGTGCTCGAGCACGAGGGCGGAGAAGCACAGGTTCACGCCGTAGAAGCGCACGGGTTGGCCGGGGCGGCCCTCGAACTCGAAGTGGCCGGACGGAGCGGCGACGAGAGGGCCGTGCTTGCCGGCCGGAGCGTCGCAAAGGCCCTGGTCACTCCAATCCAGCGCGGAGCCGGGGGCGATCTCCATCGCGCCGGGCATCTCGATCCACTCATCCGAGGGCGCGAGCACGACCGGCTCATCGAACTCGACAGCGCTCGGTTCTCCGAAGTCCAGCGTCACCTCGATCACCAGCTCCTCGTTCGCGCGCCAGTTGGCGGCCGGCACGGCTTGCGGCCCGACGCGGATGTCGAGATCGCCTCCCCATTCGCGGCTGTCTTGCAGGAGGACCGCGTGGCCGCTCGGGCAGGCGACGGAGAGCTTGGCCCCACCCGGAGCGACGAGTCGCAGGGCATCGGGCGTTCCGCTGTAGACATGCGTCGGGCCCCTGTCCGAGGGGATCGCGCCCCCCGTGTCGCCCGCGCGCCACTCCGCCCCGGCCCACACGCGCAGGGGGAGAGTGAGAGCGACATGGCGGGTGTTCACGGCGAGGTCGCCCGTCGTCCGCATGGCGTAGCGGACGTGGAGGCCGGTTGCGGTCGGCTCGAACGCGGCTGTCACGTGCACGCGCCGGCCGTCGCCGAGATCCAGGACCGCGGCTCGGACGCCGTCGTCCGCGGGGGCTGCCGCTCTATCCACCGCGAAGGAGCGGAACTGCCACCCGTCAAGCGCGAGGCCCGGAGCGAGCGTGGCGATCGGCTCGCCTTCGCGGGACACGCGGGCGCTCGCGTCACGGCCGATGACCACCTCGGCCGCGGGGGCGCATTGGGCGAGACAGAGGAGGAAGAGGCACATGGAGAGCGCCTGCGCGGAACGAATCGTCAGCATGGTGGGTCCACTCCTCGGCGTTGCTCCGAGCGCTCGGGGGATCCGAGTAGGACGAGCATTCGCCGGGGTGGGGGGACGGCCTGCTTGCGAGGGGGACGGACTGGCTCGACCCGCGCGAAGACCGCTGAGCGCCGCAACCGTGTGGAATCCGGACCGAAGGAGACACCAGCAGACAACCGCCGCCCTCTTGCGGAAGGGCGCGGCCTACGATAATGTGTATAGAGCGGAACGTTTCGAATGACCTCATCTAGGACAACATCACCACACCAATAGGCAGTTGGGGTTGGGCACTACCGCGGTTGGCTGCCTAGACACTCAGTCGGTACACAACCAAACAAAGGAGGTGACGACCTCCCGCGGACGTGTTCCGCTACGTTTGGCTTCTCTCTCTATGAGTTCTGGTTACGCACTAACGGGTAGTCCGGTTTACGCTGGTTTTTCGCAATGTGAGCCAGCCCACATCACAGTTGGGAGGTAGGCACAGCCAATGCGCAAAAGAGGATTCACCCTGATTGAGCTTCTGGTCGTCATCGCCATCATCGCCATCCTGGCGGCCATCCTCTTCCCGGTCTTCGCGAAGGCGCGGGAGAAGGCCCGGCAGACAAGCTGCCTGTCGAATGTCCGGCAGCTCGGCACCGCCATCATGTCCTACACGCAGGACTACGACGAGACCTTCCCGCTCAAGGTCGACCCGCTCTCCACGGGCGGCGACTGGTGGTACCAGTACTTCGTGTGCGACGGCAACGCGAGCACTTGGGGGTCCTACGCCTCGGACGCGGCCGGCTGCTTCAACTCGATCCTGCCCTACATCAAGAACGACCAGATCTTCACCTGCCCGTCGGGCAACAAGACGACCAACAACTACACGCCGGCGCCCTACAGCCGGAACGCCAACTACAATTACAACGGCTGGGCTCACGCGGAGTCCCAGGGCGCTCCGCAGGCTCCCGCGGAGATCATCATCCTCTGGGAAGGCATGGGCAAAGAGGGCATTGACGGCAGCGTCAGCAACCCGTTCCTCGAGTTTGACGGCAACGGCGCGCCGAACAACTGGTCGCTTTACTACGGGTTCACCGATGACGGGAACGCGCACAACGAGGGTCTGAACTACACGTTCTGCGACGGCCACAGCAAGTGGATCAAAACCGGCTCCGACAGCGGCGCCTTCAGCGCGATCCCCGGCTCCACCGGCTGGGGCGTCTACTGGGAGAACTTCGGTTGGGGCACGGGCCTCCAGCCGTAGCGGAGGGCTCAGGCGCCGTTCGGACGCACTGACCGCCCAGACCTGAACGAGGAGTGATCGGACCGATGCGCAGGTTGCTTGTGCTTGTCACGACATGCGTGTTCACCGTGGCTCTGGCTTCCGCCGTGCTGGCCGGCTGCGGCAAGAAGGACGATGGGAGCGAAGTCACCGCCCCCACGAACGCCCAAGAGAGCGCGTCGGGGGGCGGCGCGAAGACGGGCGCCGTGAAGTTCGACCCGGCCGCGGCTCCGAAGAAGCCCGGGCGCTAGGGGCGGCGCGGAAGCCGGGCGCGCCACGGACCAAGCGGCCTGGCGCGGCGCAAGAGAGATGAGACGCGAAGGCGGGGCTTCGAGCCCCGCCTTTGTCGTGTACGGGTCCGCGACGCGGGGATGGAGGCGGGGGAGGGCGGGGCGCGCGTCGGAGAGGGTGTGCGATATTTCGGCTCAGGAAAGGCTATTCCGTGTAGGAAACGGGTAGGAGTATGAGGAATGACCGGTAAACGCGCAGCCGGAAGCCCTTGCGCACGCGCTAGGGATATGCTAACGTCTATCCGGCAATGCTTTGCCGGATAGATCAAACAGGGTGCAAGACATTGCGCGAAGCGCTTGCAGCCCGCTATAGTCAAAGGTGCAGTTGTGCGCGGTGCTGCCGTACAGCACAATCCGAGGAGGTGAGGCCCTCCCGCGGACGTGTTCAGATGGATCGCGTTCCGCTCTCTCTCAATCGAGTAAACGCACGCGCAGTTGGTGGGGTTGACGCTGGTTTTAGGCAATGTTGGTCAGCCTGGAGAACAGTGGGGAGGTAGTGCAGCCAATGCGCAAGAGAGGCTTCACCCTAATCGAGCTTCTGGTTGTTATCGCTATCATCGCCATCCTGGCGGCGATTCTGTTCCCGGTCTTCGCGAAGGCCCGTGAGAAGGCCCGCCAGACAAGCTGTCTGTCGAACTGCCGCCAGTTGGGCACGGCGGCCCTGTCCTACAGCCAGGACTATGACGAGATGTACCCGCTCCCGATGGTGTTCAACGGCACCACGGTGTACTACAACACCTGGATGGCCATCCCGCCGTGGACCGGTAGCTGGGCCTGCATGGGCATGCTTGCCCAGAACTCCGTCCAGCCCTACATCAAGAACACCCAGCTCTACACCTGTCCGTCGGCTCCGCGGGCGAACGTCTACTCGCCGAACGACACCTGGGTCGCGTACGCCTTCAACTCGCTCCTCGGCGCTCGCAGCGAGGGCGCGACGAAGAGCCCGGCCACCTGCATCCTGTGGTGCGAGTGGGCCCGCAACAACGGCAACGCGGGGCTGAACATCCCTGCGTACGGGGCGTACAGCTCGGGCGGGCACACCGCCGCGAACTGGTTTAACACCTACTCCTACTCGGGTTCGGATGAGGCCTACATGTGGAGCACCAGCTTCAGCCTGGACCAGAGGACCCACAACGACGGCTTGAACTACGCCTACACCGACGGGCACGCCAAGTGGCAGCGCTCGCCGAGTTCGAACGGCATGTGGGCCGCGATCGACACCTCCACCGGGTACGCCACCAGCTACTGGTGGAGCGGCTCGGCGCCGTGGTATCACGATCCGGACCAGGAGCACTAGCGCGTTGCCTTAGGGGCAGGCGACCGCCCCGTCGCGTGCGCGAAGCGTTGCGCGACGGGGCGGTCTGATGCAAGATGCAACAAGAGGAGGAGTGGGCTCG
>CAZCER010000529.1:0-3979 GCA_964497385.1 uncultured Armatimonadia bacterium
GGGTCGGATCACCCGCGTTCCGGTGCAACTCGACGAGAAGCACGCCCTGACGAAGATCCTCGAGGTCATCCGCGAGGAGGGCGGCGAGGAGATCAACCTCATGGACGCCCAGATCATCGTCTCGGGCGGGCGCGGCCTCGGCGCGCCGGAGAACTTCGCGCTCGTCCGGCAGCTCGCCCACACGCTCGGCGCGGCCGTCGGCGCGTCGCGCGCGACGGTGGACGCGGGCTGGATCTCGGCGACGCACCAGGTGGGCCAGACCGGCAAGACGGTGCAGCCGAAGCTCTACGTCGCGGTCGGCATCTCCGGCGCGATCCAGCATCTCGCCGGCATGGGGAGTTCCGACGTCATCGTCGCGATCAACAAGGACCGCTCGGCCCCGATCTTCGAGCATGCGACGATCGGTCTCGTGGGCGACCTCTTCGAAGTCGTCCCCGCGCTCTGCAAGGAGATCGAGAAGCGGATGGCGGAGTAGTCGGGCTCGCGCGCGGAATCACCGCTTGCCGCACCACGGACCGTTGTGCTATTCTCAAACTTCGGTCAGCGGAATCCGCTGGCCTTTTCCGTCTACCGAACGGAATCAAGACCACGATCACAAGGGAGCCGCTCCATCCATGAGCGTTCGAGTGAAGCTGTCCGAAGTCGCGGACCAGGAGTTCGAGGAGCGCGTCATCGCCATCGACCGCGTGAAGAAGACGGTCAAGGGCGGAGACCTCATCAGCTTCCGCGCCCTCGTCGCCGTCGGGAACAAGGACGGCGTCATCGGGTTCGGCATGGGGAAGGCGCGGTCCACGCCCGACGCCATCGCCAAAGGTTTCGACAAGGCGAAGAAGAGTCTCTATCGTCTGCCCCTGAAGGGGACCACCATCCCCCACGTGGTCCAGCGGAAGATGGGCGGCGCGGTGGTCTTCATGAAGCCGGCCTCCGAGGGCACCGGGATCATCGCCGGCGGCGCCGTTCGGCCAATCGTCGAACTCGCGGGGATCAAGGACGTTCTCTCGAAACGTCTCGGCTCCACCAACGCCCTGAACAACGCGAAGGCCGCCATGGAGTGCCTGATTGACCTCATGGACGCTCATGAGATCGCCGATCTGCGCGGTAAGCCCGTTGAGGAGATCTACTCCTAACCTCGGAGGCGGAGCGCGGCTCCCAGCCACAGCGCACCAAGAGGGCCCGGCGTCCCATCGACGCCGGGCCTTTTCGTGTTTGGTTTCGGCGCCCGACTATCGGGCCATCGCATCGAGGATGCCGCGCGAGGCCACCCGCCGCAGTTCGGCGGTCGAGTCTCGAACGCTCCGGCGAGCCGAATCGTCCGCGGCTTCGTCCATCCTGTCGCGCGCCTGGTCTTGCCGGAGTTCCGTCACGCCGCGCGCCGACTGGCGCTCGTGCAGGCGTCGCATGAGGGCTCCGGAACCCTCGCTCTCGACTCGGTCGGCCCCTGTGGGACGCTGGGGTACGTCGAGCCGTGCGGGCCGTCCACCGTCCTCGACCTCTCGAGCCGTCTTCGCGATGGCGCGTGCGCGGCTTGCGTTCTCGGCGCGCGCGGCCGTCGGCTCTCCGGCGCGATCGTCTTGGGCGACGCGGTGGCCCGACCGCATCGCGGAGCCTCCGGCGTGGGCGAGCATGCGCCGCCGGGCCATGGCGACGAGAAAGGCGTCATCGACGTTTGTGGTCACTCGGATCGGCGCGCTCCTCACCGCCCTTCCGCCCGGCTCGCCGAGCCTGCTTGCACCTTTACCGCCGCGCGCGGCCCGCGTCAAGGTCGTCTTCGGGCTTCGTGGGCAGGCCCCAAAAACGCGAGGCCCGGCGCGTTTCGGCGCCGGGCCTCAGCTCTTCCCCTGGATCCGCTCTCCGAGGCGCCCCGCAGCCGACCGTCTCCGGCGGACGAGCCGCGGAGCGTGAACTACGCGAGCAACCGTTCCACGCGCTCCTCGTCGAGGCGCGCCCCTTGCGCCTCGATCGCCGCGCTCGGGTGACGTGCGATCATCGTGGAGAGGTCGCCGGCCAAGGCCTTGGCGGCCGCCTGGCTGGGCAGCGCTTGGCGCTCGGCCGGAGTCGGGACCATGCGCAGGACCACGGGCTCCGCGTCCGGCGACTCCTGCTCATGGACGCGCGGCTCTTCCGCCTGGGCTTCCGCCAAGGTCGGCCGCGAGGGCTGGGCCGAGCGCGTCGGGAGTTGGCCGCTGAGCGGTCCGGAAACGCCGTCGGTTCTCATGGTCGTCGGTCCTTTCGAGCTACTCCATCATCTTGCCGATAATGCCCTTGGACGCGTCTTGCCGCAGTTGCTCCCGGGGCGCCTGGGCGGTCTCCCGGGCGGCGTCGCTCCGGCCGTCGACAGAAGGCGCGGCCTGCGACTGCCGCGGCCCCTCGTTGGACGGCGCACGGCGTCCGCCGGAAGCGGTCTCGACTGATGACGATCGACCGGTCAGCGGCTTTGGCTCCGCCGCCGGCGTCGCATCTTCCGGGCGGGCTTTCGCCGTCTGAGGCTTCACGGAGCCGAACTCGGGGCCCCGCGCGCCGCCTATCGGGCTGACAGACATCTTTCTCACGCCCTTCGCGCCAATGGCGCGACGCAACAACTGGATGAGAGACGGACCCCCAAGGCCACCAGCCAACAACGCGAAAGCCATGGACGCCCATCATCCGCCGCAAGTCCATGCAGCGAGCAATGGCCATCCATGGCCAGTACTCCCTTTACCCCAAGGGAGCGTCGGTGTCAAGCGGTTTCGGCGTTGCGTCGCCGGCGATCGGCCCCGGGGCGGCCGCTCCCGCCACGGCGGACGGCGTAACCAGGCTCACGGGAGGGGCGACGGGAACCGGGTAGCGATAGGCGTCCGGGCGGCGCTCGGAAGGGCCGCGACTCAGCCCGATCTGGAGCGCCTGCACGACGTCCTGGCGCGTCACCATGCCCGCGAGGACGCCGTCGGCGCGGACGATGAAGACAGGCCCACCGCGCTCGGAAGCCACGATAGGGAGCGCCTCCGTCGCCATGGCGGTCATCGACGCCAGCCGCTCTTGAGGGATGGGCCGCATGGCCGCGCGAGCGGGGGTGACGGTCCAGTAGTCCCGAGCCGCCTTCTCGGCGTCCGCGACGGCGAGAAGGCCCACGGGCGCGCCGCGCTCGAGCACAAGCGCCTCGGGCGTCGCCCAAGGCAACAGCGCCTCGTGCACGGCGCGATGCAGCGGCCATTCGGAATCGATCCAGGGCACGCGGGTGGTCATGATATGGGCCATCGAGACCCCGCGAAGAGCTTCGTCAAGCACCAGTCGGCGCAACCCGGCCTGGGCGGCGTTCACAAGCATCCAGCCCAGCAGCACGAGCCAGAGGCCCTGGACGCCATGCCAGACGGGCGCGGCGGGAAGAAAGAGCGCGGCGAGCCCGAGCGCGATCAGCGTGTAGCCGAAAGCCTGCCCGATCCCCGCGGCGACGCGCGTCGCGCCGCGGAAGTCCCGACGGGTCATCCAGAGGATCGCGCGCAAGACGCGCCCTCCGTCGAGCGGGAAGGCGGGCAGCATATTGAAGACCGCGAGGGCGAAGTTGACGCCGGCGAGCCAGCGCGCCGACTCGGCGACGGGGCGCCATGAGGCGGGGGCGAGGAGCAGGCCGAGGAACGCCGCGTTGAAGAGGAGCGCCAGCGCGAGGCTCGCGCCGGGGCCCGCGAGGGCGACGACGAGTTCGAGCCCGGCGCTCGGAGGCTCCTTGCGCAGATGCGCGACGCCGCCGAAGACAAACAGCGTAATCCGCTCGACGAGACGCTCGTGGGCGTTCGCAACGAGCGAGTGGGCCAGTTCGTGCGCGAGAACGCACGCGAAAAACACAAGCGCCGCGCCGGCGCTCAGCGTCCAGATCAGGGCCGGGGAGGCGTGAGCGTTGCGCAGCTCGACCCCGCCCAGCGCCCAAGTGACCAGGCCGAAGACGATCAGCCAGGACCAGTGGACCTCAACATCGATGCCGGCGAGCCGGCCAACTCTCAGGGAG
>CAZCER010000530.1:0-209 GCA_964497385.1 uncultured Armatimonadia bacterium
CGATGGGAACACGGGCTCGCGCTCGGCCTCGACGGGAGCGCGGCCGGGCTCCACGCGCGAGTCTTCCGTCGGGGGCTTGTCGGCAACCACGGGCGGCGCCGACTTGGGGCACCCCACGAGCACGGCCGCGATCAGCGTCACGATCGCGACCTCGACGAGAGACCGACGGTCGCTCCGCCGCGCGCATCGGGCGATCACGCGCTGCATAG
>CAZCER010000530.1:219-3962 GCA_964497385.1 uncultured Armatimonadia bacterium
CGGCGCGCGAACTCCACCGTATCTCCCATGTTCCGGCAAGCGGGGAGGACTCCCTGCCCCAGCCCCCAAATGGGCGCTTGCCCGAGGGGGCCGGACAGTGTGTAATGGCGCCATGCTCGATCGCACAACACCGAGGTGGCCGGGGGCTTCCGCGCGGCGCCGCGGCGCGCTGCTTGCGTGCGCGGCCGTCTGCGCCGCGCTCGGCGCGTGGGCTCAGGCCCAGGAGTCCGCGGAGAGCGGCGGACCGGCTGAGAGCGCGGAGAGCGCCGAGGGGCCGCGCATAGTCGCCGTGAGCGACGTCATCCTCCGTCCGAACCGCTACGAGGGGCTCGAAATCAGGCTTCTCGGCGTCGTAGAGGATCCAAGCTTCGCCCGCTCCCCGGAGGGGCTTCAGATGGACTGGGCGCTGGCCGGGCTCGAGGGGGAGCAGAGCCTGTGCCTCGGCGTCATCGGGGAGCCCGTTCCGGCGCTGCACGAGTATGTGGACGTCCGCGGGGTGGTGCATGTCGACGACCTTGACCCCATACCGTACCTTGAGGATCCCGTCGTGACGATCCCACAGGAACTCCCGATGTGGAAGCGGCCGTATGACCGCGAGACGCTCGCGGCGGCGGGCGCGATCTTGGCGGGGCTCACGGGCCTGCTCCTGCTCTACGCGGCGCTCAGCGCCTCGGCTCGCCGGGTCCCGGAGGTTTCGCCCGAGGCATTCGAGAGAGCGCTTGCGCGCGTTCCGGTGACGGCCGTGGACGCGCCTCCCGCGGAGGCCGAGGCCGAGCCGGCGGGCGCGCCGCTCACCCTCGAGGTGCGGACCGGCCCCGACGCCGGCCGGACGTTCACGACCAGCCGCAGGCTGGTCACGATCGGGCGTCGCTCGGACCGCGACGTCGCTCTCACCGATCGCACCGTAGCCCGCTTCGAGGCCAGCCTGATTCGAAATGGCGAGCGCGCGATCGTGCGCGCCGAGAACCCGCACGCGACGATCACGGTGAACGGCCATGCCGTGACGGAGGCGCTGTTCACGCCGGGCGACGTGCTGAAGGTCGGCGAGACCGAACTCTGCGCGTTGCCCGCCGACGAGCGTGGTCACACTCCCGTTGAGCCCTGACGCCGCGCGTAGTAATCTGCAGCCCATGCAGAGCCCGACACCATCGCCGCCGCCTCCCACGCTCGCGGTCGGGGGAGCGACGGACAGCCCACCGGGCAAGAGCGCCGCGCAGGCGATCCTGGTGCGCCAGTCGCCGGTTGCGGGCAGCGGCGGCCACGTTCAGGGCCTCGCCATCCTGGCGGACGGCGCCGCCGCCGACGGCAGGCCCGATCTCGCGAGTTCGCTCGCCCTCGACGCGATCGAGGCCGAGGTCGGCCATGACGCCTCCCCGGCGCTCGGGGCGAGCTTCGCGCGCGGGGCGCAACGGGCCGACGCCGCGCTCAAGGCTCGGTCGCTATGCCCGTGGGACCCTCAGACGCTCGGCGCCCGCGCGGCGATCGTCGCTTTGCGCGGGGGCTACTGGACCGTGCTCGAGGCCGGCCCGCACCAGGTGTACGTGCTTCGGCGCGGATCCTTCGGACCGGTCTTCGCGTCCGGACCTCTTTCGGCGCCCCTTGGCGGCGCGGAGACTCCCCCGCGGATCGCGTCCTTCCGCGCCCAACCCGGCGACCTCCTGTTGGCAGCGTCGTATTCGGTGGTCGAGCGCGCCGACATGCACCGAGTCGCGTCCGCGCTGCGCGCCGCGCCCAACCTCTCTGAGGGCTGCCGCGCCGTGCTCACGAAGGCGGCCGCTGCCCCGCCCGCGTCGATGGCGCTCGTGGCGGTCCGCGTGCCCGATCGGCAGGTCAAGTCCTCCTCCCCCCTCTGGGCGGGGCTCGCGGCCGCGGCGCTCCTCAGTCTCGCGGTCGTCTTGACGACGCTCTCCATGATCTGGGGTCCAAGCGACCCCGTCATCCCGCCGGAGGCCCAGCAGCTCGATCTCGCCGCCCGCGCGGCGGGGGCCACCGGGGAACCGGAAGCGGCGGCGGCCCCGAAGCCCGAGATGAAGCCCTTGGAGTTCCCGATGCCGGGCGAGTCCGATGAGTCGGAGGCCGCGAAGGAGTCGGAGCCGCCGGCCGCGGAGTCGGGTGCGGGGAAGCCCGCCGAGTCCGAGGAACCCGATCGGACGGAACCGGCGCGGGCCGCCACGGGTCAGATAAAGGTCCCGGGGCCGCCCGGTACGACCATCGAGGTCCGTGAGGACCGCCCGGGCGGCAAGTCCTGGGTCGGTGAGGTGCGGAAGTCTCAGGGGTCGTATGTCTTCTACCGGTTGCCAGCGCCGGCCGACTACGTCGTCACCGTCTGGGAGACGCCGGCGCGCAAGCGGCGCCTGGTGCGTGAAGAGCGGGTGCGGCTCGGCAAGGAACCGGTCAAGGTGGACGTTCCCGAGCCGTAGGGCGCCCGCGCGTAACGCGCGCTCCCTCCCTGAGCACTCCGTCCTCAGAGGGGAGGGTCCGGAATGAGCGCGGGCAAGCTTGCAGCGATTGTCGCGATCCACGGGATCGTCTCGGCCGGATGGGCCATTCTGGGGCAGACTACGGCGATCCGATCCAGCTCCAGCTACCAGGACCTCCGATCGTCGGTCTCCGGGACCTACGGGTCGCCCGTGGCGCAGACCGCGCCGGTGCTCACCGTGCGGGAGAAGGTCTGGGCCGCGGAGTCGGTCGCCGAGGATGAAACGGGCGCGAAAGCGTCGGACCGCGAACAAGCCCCGCGCCGACGCGGCGAGCGCCCGACGAAGACGGTTTCCCGCGCGGTGGAACCGGATTCGAGCGTGATCCGCGTGGAACTCGACGGGGACGTGCGGCGGAAGGGCCTGGTCTGGTACCGCACGTACGGAGTCGTCTTCGACGCGACCTACACCTTGACCGATCCGTTCGCGCGCGACGTGGATTCGGAGGACGCCCCTCCGGAGGCGACGAGCCTTCTCGTCGAGGTCGCCCTGCCTTCCGCGACGGCGACCTACCTCGAGTTCGCCTTCTCGGTGAACGACCAGACGACGGAACTCACGGGCGACCTGAGCGAGGGGCTCTCGCTCGAGACGCCGCTGGCGCCGGGCGAGGAAGCGGTCGTCCACCTCCGGTACGCGACGCGCGGCATGGACCGGTGGACCTACGCGTTCGGCGCCGGCACCACCGCCGTGGCGGGGCTGGACCTCTCGGTCAAGACGGACTTCGGCGCGTACGACTTCCCCGCCGACGCGCTCTCTCCCACGAGCCACGGCCCCGACGGGGCCGGCGGGTGGACGCTCAATTGGGTCTCGGACAGCATGCTGACGAGCCGCCCGGTGATCGTCGAGGTTCCCGGCAAGCTGAACCCCGGGCCGCTCTCCTCGCGAATCAGCTGCTTCGCCCCGGTGGGCCTGCTCTTCTTCCTGGCCGTGACGGTCATCATCGGCGTGATCCGCGGCTGCAACCTGCACCCGATGCACTACTTCTTCGTGTGCGGGGCCTTCTTCGCGTTTCACCTCTTGTTCGCTTGCTTGGTCGATCACCTGGAGATCAACGCCGCTTTCGTGATCGCCTCGGTCACCAGCGTGCTCCTGGTGGCGAGCTACCTGTTGCGCATTCAGAGCCGGCGGTTCGTCTTACTGGTGGCGGCCCCCGCCCAGACGCTCTTCCTGGTGCTCTTCAGCTACGCGTTCTTCTTCAAGGGCTACACCGGCCTCACGATCACCATCGCGTCGATCGTGACCCTCGCGGTGATGATGCAGGTCACC
>CAZCER010000531.1:0-3952 GCA_964497385.1 uncultured Armatimonadia bacterium
GCGTCTTGCGGAGGGCGTCGGCGAGGCTCCCGCCCGCCATGACCTCGGGAATCACCGGCTTCAGACGGTCGCGCATGGCCACATTGCCGCAGGCGTTCGCCGCGACCTCGAGCGACTGATCCATGAGCATGCCCGCGCGGAACGTGGCGGCCATCGTCCGCGCGAACCGGGCGATCGCGAACTTGCGGAACATGGCGCCCAACACCGGAACCGACAGCTTGACGCGATCCCAGGCCTCGCGCCACTTCGCGAACTGCTCGAGCCAGCGCTCCGCGCCCTTGTAGAAGAACCACGCGAGCACTGAGCCGAACCCCACCAGCGGGCAGATCGCCGCAAGCAGCGCCGGGTTGGTGTGGACCAGATGCACGCTGCCCACCATGAACACGGTCGTGATCGCCACGAGAAGAATGAACTTCGGATAGACCGTCGCGGTGAAGAGCTTCGTCCGGATGCTGATCTCGTACTCGAGCCACTCGGCCACACTCCGGAACATCTCCGGCATGTTGCCCGACTGCTCGCCGGCGCGCACGAGCGCGATCGCCAGTTCCGGGAAGATGGTGGGGAAGCGCTTCATCTCCGTCGAGAGCATCCGGCCCTGCTGCACGGCCTCGCGGAGTTCCTGCACGGCCGCGCGGAATCGCGCCGGATGCAGGCCGCGGCCGATCAACTCGAGGGACTCCCCGAGGCTCATGCCCGCGTTCGAGGTCGTCGCGAGTTCGTGGAAGAACCACGCGAGCTTCCGCGCGGAGACGCGGAAGAGGATAGGGTCGACGAAGGTGCGCTGGAAAGTGTTGGGCTCCGCCTTGCCGGTGACCTCGGCCACGCTCTGCGCGACGGCCGCCATGCCGATCACGCGATAGCCCTTGAGGGTCAGGTCACGCTCGGCGGCCGTGCGGTCCGTGGCCTCGATGCTGCCCCGGAACTCCTTGCCCGCCTCGGTCGTTGCGACGTATCGGAAAACAGGCATCGGGCGCTCCTCCACACATCACGGTCGGGTCCCGGGACCGTGAAACAGATTGTGCCACATCTCCCCGGGGCTTGGTAGGCCGCCGGGGGCCATGCGGCCGTAGACCACGAGCATCGCGACGAGCAGCGGGACAGCCACTAAGGCCGGCAGCACCCAGAGGGCGTGCCCCGCAACGCGGTCGACCGCCTCCTCGGCGTCATCGCGGAGGTACTCGGAGAGCCGACCGCACGCCGCGTCCATCCGCCCGGTCTTCTCGCCGGTCGCGATGATGTCGATCAGCCCGCGCGGGAATCGCTCACTCCGGAGCAGCGCCCGCGAGACCGGCTCGCCCTCACGCACGAGCGCAAGGCCGGGCAGCGCGTCCGCCATGAGGTTGGCGTCTCCGGTCGCGGCAAGGGCGAGTTCGAGCGACCGGCCGACCGGCGCCCCCACCCTCATGAGGGCCGCGAAGACCTGTAGAAAGCGACTGAACACCATCGCGCGGAAGAGCCCTCCGACGAGCGGCAGGCGGAAGCGCAGAGCGTGCCAGGCCCGCTTGGGGCTGCGGCCCGTGAGAGCGAGCGCCCCCGCGCCAACCGCCGCGACCGCGGCAAGCACGAGGCCCACCGCGACCACCGGGATCGCGTAGGTCGGGATGTCGAGCCACAGATTCGAGGTGAGCAGGATCGCCCGCAGCGCGAGCGGACGGTGTTTGCGGAGGATCTCCGCCGCCTCGGTGCAGGCGTCCGCGAGCCGGCCGTGAGCCTGCCCGGCGCGCACGACCTCCAGCACCAGCGGGCCCAGCGCCTGGCCGTGCGCCTCGACGGCGAGCGCGAGGCCCATCCCCGATGCGGTTGCATCGCGCAAGGGTCCGAGCGCCGTGCGCAGCCCCGGATGCGCCGTGATAGCCCTCGAGAGCACCGTGGACGCGTCGCCCGACTCCCGAAGGTAATGCCCGAGAACCTCCAGGACGCGGGCCGAGCGCAGGATGGCCCCCTCGCGCGCGAGCGGATCGACGATGACGCGACTGCCGACGGAGGCCTCGCCGATCTCGGCCACCCGCACCGGAGTCAGGCCGCGCCGTCGCACCGATGCTTCCGCCGCCTCGGCCGTGGGAGCGGAGATCTCGCGCGTCGGTGTGACGTCTCCCGCGCCCTCCGTGGTCACGACGACGAAGCGGGGCATCGGGGCCTCAGACCTCCTCGATCAGGTCGAAGGTCGCCTTGAACATGTTCCCCATCAGCGACGCCATCGCGATGACCGCGCAAACCACGATCACGAGCCCCGCCGCGGCAAGCAGGAGACCCCACATCGCCTTGCGGCCGCGGTCTGAGGCGCGGTCCGCCTCCCTCGCCGCATCGCCCTCAAGCCACTCCAGAAACGCCGGCGTCGTCCCGCCCGTCTCGGCGGCGGCTGCCGCATCCAGCGTCGCGCGGGCGAAGAGTCCTGTCGCCTCGAGCGCCTTCGCGAGCCCTGCGCCATCGAGGAGCGCTCTCTCGCCCCGCGCGAACGCGGCGCGCAGGCGACGGTGGCCCGCCGCGAGCGCGGCCGCCGCCCACGCGCCGCCGATCGGCAGTCCGGCCGCATCCATCGACCGGAGCACCCGCACGAAGCGGAGCACGGCGAGATCGCGCCGCATGCCTCCAAGCCCCGGAACCATCAGCACCGCGCCGTCCGCGGCCGCCGCCCCCGCCGGCGAGGTCGCGCGGTACCGCTTCGCGTACATGGCCCCATACACCAAGAGCAGCGCAAAGCCGCAGACGATCGCGGCCAGCGCCGTCCAGCCGCGGAAGCCCAGAGTGATGAGAAACGGGAGCGTCGGAACCAGCACGCCGAGAGCAACCGACGCGCGCAGGTAGGCGATCGGGATCGCGAAACGACGGTGGAAGCCCTCCTCGAGTTCCAGTTCATCCCGAATCGCCGGCAGGAGTTCATCCGCCTTGCCGCCCGATTCCGCCGCCGCGAGCGTGCCCGCCACCCAAGCCGGAAAGAAGCCTCCGCGGGCCGCAAGCGATTGCGAGAGCGAGGCCCCCGCCTCGGTCTCGCGCGCGAGTTCGGCCGCAAGCGCGCGGAGTCGAGGGTCCGGGAGCCGGCGCGCCATGCGCCCCAGCGCGTAGGGCGTCCCCATGCCAACCTTCACGAGCGGAGCGAGGTGCCGGAAGAAGAGCGCCTGGTCGGCGGGCTTCACCGGGGCGGCGGCCAGCGCGGCGCGCGAGAGAAGCGTCGGCTCGGTGCGGGCGCGCATCCGCTCGACACGGAGTGTGAACAGACCGGCCAGCCGAGCCTGCTCCACCGCCGCGCGCTCGGTCGCCGCCGAGAACACCCGCGAGAGCGACTCACCCGCCTCGTCCTTCGCTCGCACCTGGTACAAGGGCAAACGGCCGTCGCCTCCGTTCCTCACTCTGAACGAGGCATTCGGGCCGGTGGTTGTTTCGTCCTGGCTGGCGCGCGATAGGAGTCCCCAGCGCGCCGCAGAAGAGAGCGCGTGGAGAGGAAGCGCGCCGTGCTGCTGCAGGAGTTCCTGGATGAATCAGTTGAGAGGGACGCCGACAAGACCGCCCTCGTCCGCGGCGAGGAGCGTCTGAGCTACGCCGATGTGGGGTGCTGGGCGAACCGCATCGGGCACGCCCTCGGAGATCTCGGACTGGAGAAGCACGGCCGCGCGATCATCCTCATGCAGAACACGCGCGAGGCGGCGCTCTCGATCTGGGGCGTCTTGCGCGCCGGCGGCGCGTTCGTGGTCTTGAGCCCGACCCTCAAGCCTCAAGGTCTTGCTTACATCGTGAACGACTGCGCCGCCTCGGTCGTCGTCACCGACGCGAAGCACTGGCCGGTCGTGCGCGAGGCGCTTGCGTCGTGCCCCTCCGTCAGAGGGCTCCTTACCGTGGGCGAGATCCTCGATGAGGAGATCCCGCCAGCGGTCCGCAGGATCGCCTGGGACGATGTCGGCGCATTCTCGGATGCGGAGCACCCTCGCCGCGCGATCGACCTTGACCTCGCGGCCCT
>CAZCER010000532.1:0-3946 GCA_964497385.1 uncultured Armatimonadia bacterium
GCCATCCCGTCCAAGCAGATCAGGATTGAGATCCTGATGGTCGAACTGACCGACGCCTCCCTCGATGACCTCGGCGTCCAGTTGTCCTACGCCAACGGCGCGAACGGCT
The DNA here is from genome assembly GCA_964497385.1 of uncultured Armatimonadia bacterium. Lineage (GTDB taxonomy): Bacteria > Armatimonadota > Zipacnadia > UBA1398 > UBA1398 > CAZCER01. The sequence goes on from CAZCER010000532.1 coordinate 110, forward strand.
TCTCGAGCGACTCCACCTCCGGGGGCTTCGACTATCAGGGCCTCGCTTGGCTGCCCACGGGCTTCTCGGCTTCGCTTGAGGCTCTGGCGTCCGAGTCGCACGCCGTCATCCGGGCGCGCCCGCGCGTCGCCACCGTATCCGGCAAGCGGGCCGAGATCTTCATCGGGGTCCAGCGCTTCCTCGACAAGACGGTGCGGCGTCTGGGCGGCGACGGAGACTCCAGCCAGACCTCGATCGACGCCGGAGTGCGGCTTGTGCTTCGCCCCTACTCCGGCACCGGCGACGTCATCATCGTCGACATCGACGAGGCCGAGATCTCGACGCTGTCGGCCCCCGACCCCGTGACGGGGCTGCCGAACCGGACTTCCCGCACCGCGAACACCAAGGTGCGCGTTTCCGACGGGCAGACGATCATCCTGGGCGGCCTGATCCAGCGCGAACTCCGCGAGGAGGAGCGCGGGATTCCGCTGCTGCGCGACATCCCGCTGATCGGGAAGCTCTTCGAGTCCACGCGGTCGGAGGAGATCGAGACCGAACTCGTCATCTTCATTACGCCCCGCAGCCTCAGCCAGACCGGCCATCTCCCCGAGGACGAGGAGCGGGAGATCCGCACGCGCTTCGGGATGGACGACGCCGCCCCGGCGGAGGACGCGAGGTAACCCGTGGCCCGTCCGCGTCCGCTCAGTCGCCTCTGGCCTGTGTACGCGTCGCTTACGGCGGCGCTCCTCGCCGTCGCGCCCGCCGCCCGCGCGCAGGACGCGGCCGAGGAGACCGAGACGACCGCCTACGCCAACATCACGGACGCCGCCATCGAGCGTTTCACGAACGCCGTCCGCATCACCCTCCAGGCGGACGGCCTGGTGAAGGCGGAGCCCGACTACGAGTTCATGTGGGACCAGTGGTTCGAGACCGAGGACGGGGACTACGGCCTGAACGCCCTCGACGAGGTCCCGTTCGTGATGCGCGACACGCGTTCGCAACTGGGCACCTTCGTGGACATCGCCACCTACCCGGTCAGCCACCTTGTGTTCCAGCCGGTGACGCGCGGGACGCGAACCGATCTGATCTGCACACTCGTGCTGTACCGCCCGGCGGGCTGTCTCTCGCTCTTCGGAGACTTCGATTGGACGGACGCCACCTACTGGCGCGAGCATCGGAACGTCCCCCTGTACTTCAGCATCGTGAGTTCGCAGACATCGACCGAGATCATCATCACGGTGCGGAGCGATCAGTACGCGGAGCCGGCGGCCGGCCCGCCGCCGGAGCCGCAACCGGGAGACGCCTCCTGGCTGCGCTTGGGCGAGGCGGACGGGCTCTTCACGATCGACGCCGTGAACGTGCCGCTCAGCCGCCTTCTAGAGGCGCTGGGCGAACGCTCGCGCGCCCGGCTCGCGCTCTCGACCCGTCGCGAGCCCTGGGTGACGCTGAACCTGCCGTCCGGGCGCCTGGTCGATGTGCTGGACGCGGTGAGCGCGTGCTATGGCCTGTCGTGGTCGGGCTCCGGCGCGGAGGGGTACGTGGTCAGCGACGGGCGCGCGACCGACCTGCAGAGCTACGAGTCGGCCACGACCGAGCTGATCCAGTGCCGGTACGTTCCCGCCAAGGACCTCCTGAATCTACTGCCTCACGTGCTGCTTCCTTACGTGAGCCTCGATGCGGAGAACAACGGTCTTGCGGTGACGGGGCCGCGAGCGTTGGTTGAGAAGCTGCGCGCCGACGTCCGCGTTCTCGACCAACCGGCCCCGCTCATCGAGGTGGAGGCCCTGGTTCTGACGCACGCCGACGAGCGCGCGCGCGATGCGGTGTGGAACTGGGAAGCCGGGTGGAGCGACGCCGGGCTCACGCTGGCGTCGGACGCCGCGGGCTACGCCTCAGGCGGTCTTCTCGGCGGCGAGACCGAGGGGCTTCTGGCGCTCCCTCGTCCCGCCCCGCCCGGCGGTTGGGCGGCGACGGTTTCGGCTCTCGCCAGGGATGGTCACGTGACGCTGCTCGCGCGGCCGAGCGCGCGGGTCCTGAACGGGCACGCGGCCGAGTTGTTCGTGGGCGAAACCCGCTACATCACGAAAGAAGCGACCCGCTACGACGCGGGCGGAATCCGACCGATCCGCACGGGAGTCGCCTTCACAGCGACGCCCGTCGCGGGTCCGCGCGGGGACATCACTTGTCGATTCGAGGTCGAGGTCTCGGGCGTCCTCTCCGTAGACCCGAAGACCAAGCTCCCCACCTCGGCGAACCGCACGATGGCCGGCACAATGCGGGTGCTGGACGGCGACTCGATCGTGATCGGGGGGCTCCTCACCGGCGCCGTGTCCACGCACCGGCGGGCGCTCCCGATCCTGGAGGAAGCGCCGCTTCTGAGAGATCTGTTCGGGCTCCGGAAGACGGAGTCTAGGGACGAGGACGTTCTGGTCCTGCTCAGCGCACGGAGGCTGCTCGATCCGGCGCTGGGCCCCGACGCGACCCGGAGCATGGCGATACTGGAAAGCGAGGCGGAAGGCGATGCAGCCGAGATGGAAGATCCCGGCGTTGATGCTCGTGAGTTTGTGCGCGCCGTGCGCACGGGCCGCAGTCTGGGCGAATATTGAGGACGTTCAGGCTCAGACGCTCACCAACGGCGTGCAGATCACAGTGAGAGCGGACGGGATCCTCGACTACGACGACATCGGCGCGGACAGTTGGTCCGAGCGCCGGCGGCCCCGCGGCGAGTTGCGCCTGCTCTTCCCGGAGGCGAAAAACATCACCGGGAAGACCGTCATCAAGGTCGATCAGCCGCCGGTGAGCTACATCGAACTCTCGATCCCGTCCAGCGCCGAGCAGGGCATCGGGGTGCTGATGCGGGTCGTCTTCTTCTACAACACCGTCGCCCAGGCGCGCAGCTCCGACGACGGCCTCGGCGTCATCGTGACCGTGGAGAGCAACACCGCGCTCGATCGAGGCGCGAGAGTCGAGGACGTGGAGATCGAGTCCGGTGCGTTCTGCGATGTCACGTACGACGCCGGGACGAAGCTGCTCGACGTCCTCGCGGTCAAAGCCAACGTGCACGCGCTCCTGGCCGACATCGGGCGCAAGACCGGGGCGAACGTGTTGGTGGACGACCTCATAGACCCCGGCTCCACGGACGGCGCCGGAGGAGCGCAGATCACGATGACGCTGACCGGCGCCACCCTCGAGGAGGCGATGCTCGCCATCGCCGCCGCCGCGGGACTCGGAATGGCGGCGCCGGAGGAGACCGGCGGCGTCTACATGTTCTCGGCCGGGCTTCCCTCCGATCTGTCCGCGTACCGCCTTGCGCCGACCCGCAGCTTCTCGATCGAGAACATCGAGGCCCAAGAGGCGCAGGGGTTGCTTCCGAACTTCCTCTATCCGCATCTCCATGTGAACCACGACCAGAACGCGATCGTCGTGTCGGCGCCAACCTTGATGCTCGACAAGATCGGGGAGGACTTGGGCGAAGTCGACCGCCCCTCGCCGCAGATCCTCATCGAGGCTCACGCGGTGGAGTTTCTCACCCGCAACGACATGGAGCGAAGCCTCGGACTGGCGTACGAGGGCATGGATTTCCTCGCCTCGACCGACTCGGCGTCCGGCGAAATGCGCTACGAGACGCTCGTGCGGCTCCCGGAGACCTTCGAAGCCAACCTGAAAGCCCTCGAAACCGAAGGCGCGGCCCGCGTCTGGGCGAAGCCGCGCATGGCGCTGATGAACGGACGCGAGGCGCGGCTCTTCATCGGCCAGACTCGCTTCGTCGAGGTCGAGATCCCCTCGTACGGTGGAACCACGAAGCAGATCCAGGGGGTGGATGTGGGAGTCAGCCTGACCGTCGAGGCCTGGACCGGC
>CAZCER010000533.1:0-1127 GCA_964497385.1 uncultured Armatimonadia bacterium
CACCCGGCGGAGCATGTCCGGCCGGCTTCGCTCGAGGAGTTTGACCGGTTTCAGCGCGCCGCCGAGGGGCGCATCGGGATCGTCACCCTGGCCCCCGAGGCGCCAGGGGCGCTCGAGCTTACGCGCGAACTCGCCCTGCGCGGGATCGTCGTCGCGATTGGCCACACCGGCGCCTCGCCCGAGTGCATCCGCGAGGCGGTGCGCGCCGGCGCGCGCCTGTCCACCCATCTCGGCAACGGCGCCGCCGCGACCTTGCCGCGCAACGAGAGCTTCCTCTGGGAGCAGCTCGCCGCGGACGAACTCTGGGCCAGCTTCATCCCCGACGGCCATCATCTGCCGCCCGCGACGTTGCGTGCGATGCTGCGGGCGAAAGGGCCGGAGCGGTCCATCCTCACGAGTGACGCCATCTTCGTCGCCGGAATGCCCCCCGGCAGCTACGCGTTCGGCGGGCAGGCGATCGAGAAGCTCGAGAGCGGGCGCGTGAATCTGGCGGGGACGCCGTATCTCGCCGGTTCGTCGCTCGCCCTCATGGACGGCGTGCGAAACGCGGTGCGTTTCGGACGCGTCTCAGTAGCGGAGGCGTGGAGGATGGCCTCCGACAATCCAAGGCGCCTCCTCGGGCTCGACGCCGAGGGTCTGCGTGTGGGAGGAGGTGACGAACTGGCCGTGCTGAAGCTGGACGCATTCGAGTCCGACGAGGCTTCGATGCACGGGAACCGGCCGGTGGACCGGGCCGGATAGCCGAGTTGAGGTGGTCGCGCGAGGCGAAGCGCCGGCAGGGCCGCCGGAGTTCGCCCTGATCGGGACCGTGGTGTGGTGGCGTTGGGGACGAGTGCTCAACCATAGACTCTCTTGATGATGTACGGGTTAGCACGCGGGTCGGCCGCGACGCGCGATGCGCCGTTCGTGAGGTGCAGCGATCGTCCCGGCCAGCCGCATTGCGGAGCCGGGGAATCATCGCCGCGTTGGCGCGGCTCCCCGAGACGGAAGGTGGAACGAAATGGTGGGCAGGAGAACCAGAGGCTTCACCCTTATCGAGCTGCTTGTGGTCATCGCCATCATCGCGATTCTAGCGGCCATTCTCTTCCCCGTGTTCGCCAAGGCTCGCGAGAAGGCGCGGCAGACGA
>CAZCER010000533.1:1137-3942 GCA_964497385.1 uncultured Armatimonadia bacterium
AGGCAGATCGCGACTGCCATCCTCTCGTACGCCCAGGACTACGATGAGACGCTCCCGGTGGGACGCGTCTACTGGGCCGACTATGTGCCGCCGGCGGGCCTGGCGAGCAACTTCTACGACACGGGCTGGTACTGGGCTTCGTGGCGCATGTTGGTCATGCCGTACTGCAAGAACGTCCAGATCTTCCAGTGCCCCAGCTACGAGCGCCCCGATGAGGGCATGTGGGGCTACACCCCGGACTGGGGAGCGGGCATCGTCCGTTCGTACGCCGGTTGCCATAGCTGGGCGCATGACGGCTACGCCGCGAGCGGCCGCAAGATGGCCGACACGCCGCGACCCTCGACCAGCCTCCTGACGATGGAGAGCCGCTACGAGTACGCCGACCTCGGCACCTGGACGCTCCCCTGGCGCGCCTGGCTCGACAACAACAAGGGCGCCTACACCTCGCACAACGGCCAGTGCAACTGGAGCTTCATGGATGGGCACGCCAAGGCCATGAAGCCGCAGCGGACTTTCGGCGCGCTCGCCTGGGCCAACGGCGAAGTCCCGGACGATGACTTCCTGTGGGAGTGGTGGACCGGTCCCGAGTCGACCGTCCTGCGCGGCTGGCAGAACGAGTGCTCGTTGATCCCGGAGTATAGGTAGGCGCCTCGAGCGCCGTTGGTTGGAGAAAGGACGAGTGTACTGATGCGACGCGTTGCGTTGGTGTTGTCCGCTGTGCTGATCGCGCTCCTGTGTCTCTCGGCTCTGGCCGGCTGCAAGAAGGGCATGAACCGCCAGGGCGGGCCCTCGACCGGACCGGGCGCTGGCGCCACGAGCAGTGGCGGAGCCACCGGCGGCGGAGGCGCCACCGGACCCGGCGCGAAGGCTCCGGCCGGCAACTAGGCTCGAGGCTTCAGATCGCGCCTCGGACCTCCGAGCGCGCCGAAACAGCGCACTGAAGCAACAGGAACGGCCGCGTCCCTCCGGGGCGCGGCCGTTCGCGCGTCTCGGCATGCGGACAGGCCCTGGCGCGCCGTCAGAACCCCTCAAAGCGACGTGCGAAGATGGAAGGGATGTTCAGAAGAGTCGACGAAATGGTTATGTACAATCTAGAAGGAACTTTATGCCCCGAGCGCGACAACGGGGTGATTTGGCTTTCAGGCGCCGTTCTGCTTTGGTGAATGTAGGGCTCACGGGACGACATGACGCACGGGACGATCTGAGGAGAGGTGCTGCCAGAAAGCAGTCGGGCATCCCTGGGGGAACGGGCCGCCCTGAGGCAGCCACGAGGCAACATGTGGAGGTGATGTGCGGATGGGGGACCCCAGGAAACGCGGGTTCACGCTCATCGAACTGCTCGTAGTCATTGCCATCATCGCGATCCTTGCAGCAATCCTCTTCCCTGTCTTTGCCAAGGCCCGCGAGAAGGCGCGCCAGACATCCTGCCTCTCCAACGAGCGGCAGCTTGCTACAGCCATCCTGTCCTACACGCAGGACTACGACGAGCGCATTCCCTTCGGGTACTGCAGGACCGGCGTCAGCGTCACCGGATCGACCGGGCAGGCGACCGTCACCAATGACCGCATCGGCTGGCGGCTGAACGTCCAGCCCTACTGCAAGAACACGCAACTCTTCGAGTGCCCGTCACTCGACTTCAACAAGAACCAGCATCCTCTCTGGCTCGACGCCTACGACGTGCGCGCCGGTCTGATGCGCTCCTACGCCGGCACCCACTGGTGGGCGCAGGGGGGCGTCAACTACACGAGCCTCGACGCCAACGGCAACCCCCAGGTCTGTTGCTCCGGCAACGCCGGCCGCAAGCTGGCCGAGATCACGCGGCCCGGCAGCATCATCATGATGATGGAGAGTCGCTGGGAGCACCCCGACCTCGGTACGTGGATGATCGACGACCGCGTATGGTGGCTGGACAACAACAAGGGCTCCTTCACGTCGCACAACGGGATCTGCAACTGGGCGTTCGTCGATGGCCATGCCAAGGCGATGAAGCCGGTGCGCACGTTTGGCGCGCTGGCTTGGGCCGATGGGCAAGTCCCTGCCGACGACTTCCTGTGGGAATGGTGGGCCGGCCCTCAGTCAAGCGTGCTGCGCGCCTGGGCGACCGACGGAGCCAACATCCCTGAGTACAAGTAGCCCATGGAACGCCCGGTGCGTCGACGAGAGGACGGAACCAGAGTGCGTGTGCTAGCGATCATGATGTGTGTGGCCCTTCTCTCCGCCGTCTGCCTCCTTGCGGTCGCAGGCTGCAAGAAAGATGGTGCGGGCAGTGGCGGCAGTCTCACGAGCGCCGCGGGGGCCTCCGGACCCGGACCGGCGGGCGGAAGCGCGGGCGGCGATGCGGCGGCGGGAGCTTCCGCGACGGCCGGGAAGCAGGGCGCCATGAAAGGCCCCGGCGGAAGCGGAGCCTCTGGGGCCAAGACCAACTAGCGTGGCGACGCGGGCTGCGCCCACTCGGGCGCGGCCCGCAGCGCCCGTGCGCATGAGGCCCGCTGGTGGGGCTGGCCCGTCGCCCGTTGGTTCCCGAGCCCAGGCTGACGCGTGGAGAGGGTCTTCACGCGCCCGGTGCTCGCTCCTATCTCGGCCGGACCGTTCGGAACTCACCTGTGGGCGCCTCTCTGCGGGAAAGGTATACTCGGTAAGGATCCCGAACGGCAGATGCACCGACTGGGGCACCTGCGCGGGACCCCGGCCCGGGCGACACGACGCGCCGCGCTCACACTCGGCTATCGGCTCCTGACGAGATGACACGTGACGACATGACGCACGGGACGATCTGAGGAGAGGTGCTGCCAGAAAGCAGTCGGG
>CAZCER010000534.1:0-3938 GCA_964497385.1 uncultured Armatimonadia bacterium
GTGCCCGCTCTGGCCTCGGGCGAAAGCTTCCGCTGTGGGTGGCGGACCGATGTCGAGATCGGCGCGATCCGGTACAAGCCGGGCGGGCGCTCCAACGAGCCCGTACCCGACCCCGTGCACCTCCGAGCCGACGAGTACATCAGGACGGACGCGGCGCCGATCCGCGAACTCACGCGTGACCTGCCTGAGGAGCCCCTGGCCGCCGTGCGCGCGATCTGTGACCGGATCTGCGACCGCATGAGCTACGTGCGCGACGGTACGTGGGATCCGGCCGACGAGGTGTACCTGCGAGGAACAGGCTCCTGCTCCGAGTTCAGCTACATCTTCGCCTCGGCCGCCAGGTCGCTCGGGTACCCGGTGCGGCTTGCCGGCAGCACCGTTCTCCCCCCGGCCGGTGCGGCGGCCCACCCCGAGCGCGAGCGTGTGGATCGCCCGATGCACCGCTGGCCGGAGGTCTTCATCGAGGGCTCAGGCTGGCTGCCTGTAGACCCCACGCGCATGGACCGCGGCGCCCACCCGCCCCACTCGTCGCGGTACTTCCTCGCACTCGGTTCGAACGTGCTGGTGTGCAGCCGAGGCCCGGCCCATGAGGGAGCGGCGCTCTATCAGCGGTATCTCGAGCGCTTCGTCACGCCGGATGAGGACGACGACCCATGGCGGTTCGACCGGGAGATAGGCTGGACCCTCCCCGATCCGCCCGCATGGGAGATGGCTGCGGCGAGGAGGGCGAGGGGGGAGTAGGTCACAGGCCGGCGGATCACAGGCACGGAGACCTGTGCCACGGGCTTGAGCGACGGATGCAGCGGGCTGGAAGCCCGCGCTCCGGGTTAGCCGCCGATGCGGACCTGGTCCGAGAAGGTCTTGGCCGTGGGTGAGCCGCCGCCCTGCCACTGGTAGCGGAAGCGGCTGCGGACATGGTTCACGAGGGTGGCGTCGAGGTTGCCGTCTCCGGTGCTTCCCGCGAGGGAGGCCGAGGTGACGGCGCCGCCCGCGTTGACGGTCACGGAGACGGTGAAGGTGCGTCCTCCGAGCCCGAGGCGCTCCGCGAGCCGCCCCGGGTAGCAAGGCGGCCGCGAGGAGGCCACCCATCGCCCGGCCGGTTGGGGGGGAGGACTGGAGGCCCCGCCGCGGTTCGCGTCACCGGTGCCGCCCTCGTTGCCTCGGCCGCTGCCCGCGTCGCTTCCACCCGGTCCGTGAGTGCCTGTGCCCGCGGCATCGCGGCCGTCGCCCTCGCCCTCGGGTGCGGGTCCGCGCCCTTCGGCGGGACGGCTGGTCCCGTCGCCCTCACGGTCGGGGCCGCCGCGCCCCGCGCCCACTTCGGTATCGCCGGCGGGGCTTGCGGGGGTGGGCAGCCCACCGTCCGCCGGCGGGGCGTCCTCGGTGTAGCGGGCGGTGTCGGAGGAGGACGGGTCGTCGCCGAGCGCCTCGGAGGCCTGGTCCTCGGGGCCGGTTTGCGTCGGGGCTATCTCGTCAGAGGTCTCGGGATCGGCGGAGGCGGGTTCGTCGGTCTCGGCGTCGGGGGAGACCCCGCTGAACTGGGGCGGGTTGTCGCTTGTCTGGTCGCGCGGGGTGTCGCTCCACTGCTTGTCGGGTCTCTTGGGAGCGGGCTCGGGCATCAGGGCGCCCATGCCTTCGCGCATGGCCTCGGCCTCGGGGGCCCGATCGAAGATCGGCTGGGTCGGGATCTCCTCGGGCGGGGGCTCCTGAACGATCGGCGGCTCCTCGGCCACGCGGACGGTGATGGGGGGGGCCTCGATCACGTCGGCGGCGCGGGCCTTGGCGACCTGTATGGGCACGATGAACGCGATGATCGCGTGTATCGCGACTGAGATCGTGAGGCAGTAGTGGAACCGCATGGCGCGAACCTCCGGCGTGTTGCTTCTGAGACTCCCCGGAGGTGTCCTTGGTTCCGCCGGAGCGCACGCCCGAGCGGCGCCCCGGCGGAACGAGGATCAGAGACTACTCGTAGGCGTCGGAGCCCTTGAGAGGGAGTTCGACCCACCAAACGTTCCGGTAGGCGACGGGGCAGCCGTGGTCCTGAACGTGCAGACGGCCGGGCTGGTCGTCGTACGGTCCGCTGAGTTCGACGTTGTTCTGAATGACGACGCCGTTGTGGAAGACGGTGACCTTGTCGGGCTCGAGTGCTTCGCCGGTGTCGCTCAGGCGCGCGGAGCGGAAGATGATGTCATAGGTCTGCCACTCCTCGGGAGGGCGGCAGGCGTTCACAAGCGCCGCGTGCTGCCCGTAGATCGCGCCGCAGTCGCCGGTGCCGAGGGTCTCTTTGCCGTAGCTGTCGAGGACCTGGATCTCGCGGTCGATTCGGTCGCGGAGGAAGACCCCGCTGTTGCCCCTGCCCTGGCCATGGGAGTCGGGCATGAGCGGGCAGCGGAACTCGATGTGGATGTAGGCGTCGCGGAAGGTCGCCTTGGAGAACGCGTCGCCGCCGCGGGCGATCATGACGCCATCCTCGAGGACCCAGTTGCAGGGGCCGTCTCCTCCGTTGGTCCAGCCGTCCATGCTCGCGCCGTCAAACACGACGACCGCGTTCGGCGGCGGAGCGAGCCCCAGGAAGGGGTTCACGAAGCCGTCCGCCGTCGGAGCCGGCGCGGCGTCCTGGCTGACGGCCGGGGGAGCGGCGACGGTCCACACACCGACCGCGAGAGCACAGACGGCGAGGGCCAGGGCGGAGCGAAGTAGAGTGCTGCGATGCATGGTATAGCGCCTCCGTGTTCAGGAGCACTCGGCTGCGGCTACCGGGCCTCGGCCGCGAGTGCGTCGATCTCCTCGAGCTTGAACCGGACACTGAGTATGTACGGCTGCTCGCCCTCTGTCCAATGGCCGTACGTGGTCGCGACGAACGTGCCGTCGGGCAGGAGTTCGAGCCCCGGATACGCGCAATCCCAGTTGTGGAGGTTGTCCGCCAGACGGAACCGGTACTGGCCCTCGCGGCCTTGGGCAATGTCGTCGTAGGTCCCGACCCATCCGACCCAGTCGCCCTGCGTCGGGGTGTCGAGGCAGGTGTCCCGGAAGGTGGCGACGATGCGCCCGTCGGGCGCGTAGCGAAGCACATGCCGGTCACCGGTGAGCGCGCCGGGGAGTTCCCGCGGCTCGGTCCACGTCTCTCCCTCGTCGTCCGAGAAGATGACCATGGAGTTGAGCTTCCGGCTGTTCTCGCGGAGGAGCACCGCGATTTGGTTGCCGTCGGGGGAGCGGACATAGCCGGGCTCGCAGATGGCGGCATCGGCGCGCTGGGCGATGAAGACGGGCTCGCCCCACGTACGGCCCCCATCCTCGGAGTACGTGCCGAAGAGCTTCATGCAGTCCCACTTCTCGGCGGTCGAGGAGAAGAACCGGCCGTCGTCGTGGAACATCGCGAGGTACTTGCCGGGGCTCTTGAGCGGGATGACGCAGCCCATGGCGACGATGCCTCCGAAGTCGCCGATGGGCTCGAGTTCGGACCACGTAGCACCGTCGTCTTCGGAGGCGGCCTTGCGGATCGGGTAGAGGCCCGAGAAGACGACGAGGCGCTTCACGCCTTGGGCGTCCACGACGCGGTGGATGGTCGGGGTCTCGAGGGAGGTGGCCCAGCTCTCGGGGACAGGAATGCGGTCGCTCCAGGTTAGGCCGCCGTCGGCGCTGCGCTTGTAGACGATCGCGCCGCGCCCATGGCCCTTGGGATAGACGCAGAGGATGGTCCGCCCATCCTCGAGGAGGACAGTGGTCGGATGCCCGAGGTACTGGCCGGGCTCTCGATCCACAACGACCTGGCGCGCGGAGTCCTCGGCGAGATCGACGAGGGGAATGGTGTAGCCGCGCGGCGGCTGGGCGGAGACGGCGCCGACGAGGGCGAGGCCGAGAAGCGACGTGACGGAGGGAACCGTGAGCGCGGCGACGCGAGTCATGTTGCTCCAATCGTCCGGACCGAGACGGTCCGGCTA